>JBFHGF010000007.1:0-20299 GCA_041583335.1 Bacteriovoracaceae bacterium | reverse complement strand
CCCCAAAGTCGCTCAGGGGATTACGTAACGCCGCTATTTATCTATAAGAAAGATGGCTCCGTTATAACCAGTGAGGAATATCTGATTGAACAAGCTCAATAAATTAAAGGCCACACCAAGTGGCCTTTTTTATTGCTTACGATTGCCAATCTAAGTTCCTATAGAAATAGCTTCCTAAAATGAATGTGATCAAGGTTGGAGTGAAAACGACAACATAAGTTGGGGCAACTCCCTTCTGCGCCAAACTCACTCCTGTAAAGAAAAGAACATAGTAGCCTATAAGAAAGAACATCCCTAGAGATCCCGAACTTTTCGACTTCCCACGACCTCTTTTTATTCCCAAGCTAAAGCCAAGGAACATAAAGAGTATGACCTGCAAAGGTGTATTAAACCGAGTCCAGTACTCAATCTCAGATTTGGGTAAATCCTTTTTGAGATTATTAAAAGTATTTTTCTGATTACCACTTAGTTTATTTTCAGAATCTAGCTTACTCAATCGTGCAATTTCAACTTCGCGCTCTTTAATAACAGCTTTGAGTTCCGCATTTGACCTCATACTATCCTTAGTCACAAAGCCAGGTAATCCACCACCGGAAAGTACTGGAAAATCATACTCTTCAAAGAGGATCTTCTCCGTTTCTTTACCATCAGAAAATTTAACAATATTTCCTTCTTCTAAATGAAGCCGCATACCAGGACTTCTCAGTTCACCCAACGATTGCTTAATAAGGGCCCCTCGCTTGGCAAAAATAATATGTTCCCCAACCTCTTTCTTTTGCAAAATAAAAACTTCACTAAGCTTTACTCCGCCTTCTGTAACATCCTCAGCAAATAAAGTAATACCAGGGATCTCCGTAAAAAACTGACCGGATTTAATATCCGTCATATTTCCCTTAGAAGTTAAATGAATAATGGAGTTGGTAAAGATCGTTTTTGAATAAGGGATTAGGTTTCGATTGAGAACAAAGATCATGGCCGCAATCATGATCGACAAAAATACAAAGGGCAGAAATAAAGTATGTTTCTTGAGCCCAAAGGAGCGCATCGCCACCACCTCAGAATCCTCTGATAATTTATTCAAGGTAAAAATCATGGCAAATAGGGCCGACAAGGGGACGGCCATGGGAAGAAAAGATATTGAGATATGCGCCATAAGTTCTAAGACGGCCAAGATTTCGACTCCCTTCGAGGTCAAAATCTTAATAATCCGAAACAACTGAAAGGTCAGGAGAAATACCACAAAGAAAAGGGTCGAAAAGACAAAGGGAGCAATGAAATGTGCTCCTAAGTACCTTTGGATAATGGAAACCGGGAAGACCCTTTTTAACATGGCGTTTATTTCCTATTTAATAGTATCCAACATTGTAATAGATTTAAGGACAAAAGAACATACGTCCGACTTAAGCTCCCCCTGTTCAAGGGAAGCATTTAGACATAGTGGAATATTTTGTGCTAGAAATCATTAAAATAGATTTAAAATGACACAGCTCTAAATCATATTGCCCATTCGCATTCCTAGCTAATGAGGCCTCAAAGAAGGGAGAATTTCATGGAAATTAAACTTAATTTAAACGCTAAGGGGATAACGGCAGCAGACCTTATCATCTTAGGTTCTTTTTCTACGACTGAGAAAAAGGGAAAGAAGGAAGTTAAAACAGCAACTCTTACAAATTGGCCAAAAGAAGTAAAAGATTACTTCACTTCATTAAAGAGCTCCTCTACTTTCACTGGTGATCAAGGCGCTCAATTCTTCTTCGACTTTGAAGGAAGCCGCTACTTGGCTTTTGGTCTAGGAGAAAAGAAGAGCTTAACTGTTGAAGCTGCTCGTAAGACTTACTCCAATATCGTTAAAGCGGTTAAAGACCTCAATACTTCTGTTTCTTTTCAGCTTGATACTATGACAGTAAAGAATGCAGAAAAAACAGTTTCTGTTCTTACTGAAGCTCTTAACCTAGCAACCTATTACTTTGATAAATACCTTACAAAGAAAGGTGCAACTAAACTTAAGACCATCACCATCGACTCACATAAAGAGAAGAAAACGGCCGCTAAAAAGTTACAAGTCGCCATCGATGAGGCCACAACGATTACTGAATCAGTTAATATCGCTAGAGATTTTGTGAACGAACCACCAAATGTTCTTCACTCAGAATCTTATGCAAAAATGGTTCTCAATGATGTTAAGGGTATCAAAGGTGTTAAGGCCAAAGTACTTGGAAAAGCTGATCTTAAGAAACACAAAATGGGAATGTTCCTCAGTGTTAACGCTGGCTCAGCCTATGAGCCTCAACTGGTTCACCTCACTTACACTCCAAGTAAAGTAACAAAGAACACCAAACATATCGCTCTCGTTGGTAAAGGCCTCACTTTTGATACAGGTGGATATTCACTGAAGCCAGGTGGCTCAATGATGAATATGAAGTTTGATATGGCCGGTTCTGCTACTGTATTTGGAGCCTTCCGTGCCGTGGCCCTTCTTGGACTTCCTGTACAAGTATCTTGCTACCTAGGGATGACAGATAACGCTGTTAACTCACTGGCCACTATGCCTGATTCTATCGTTACTGCTAAAAACGGTAAAACTGTTGAAATCCTCAACACTGATGCTGAAGGTAGACTCGTTCTTGGTGACGTTCTGACTTATGCTTCTGAACATAAACCTGATGCTATCATTGATGCTGCCACTCTTACCGGTGCTTGTCTTATCGCTCTTGGTACCGAAGTTTGTGGACTTATGGGTAATGACGACAAACTGAAAAACGCTCTTAAGAAAGCTGCTGGAAATACAGATGAGTACATTTGGGAACTTCCCATTGTTCAAGAGTGGCGCGATGATATGAAATCAAATATCGCTGATCTTAAGAATATTGGTGGATCTCGCTGGGGTGGAACGGCAAAAGCAGCGGCCTTCCTAGAGAACTTCGTAGGAGAAGGGATCGCATGGGCCCACCTGGATATAGCAGGATGTGGTGACTCTCAAGCTCACCTACCTTACTGTCCACCTAAAGGTGCTTCAGGAACGATGATCAGAACTCTTGTTGAGTATATCAGATCACAGAAATAATGACCAAAAATGACCAAGGGGATGCTCACCAGCATCCCCTTTTTCACATTGTCCTCGTTGAACCCGAAATTCCTGGCAATACGGGAAGTATTGGACGCACATGCCTCGCCCTTGGAGCCCACCTCCACCTCATTCATCCCCTAGGGTTCGATATCAATGAAAAGGCCGTCAGACGTGCCGGACTTGATTACTGGAAGCACATAAAGCTTTCCCAATATCAAAACTTTGATGAGTTCCTTGAAAAAATTAATCCAAGCGAGACCATTTTCTTCTCTGCCAAGAATGAATCTCAAGTCTATTACCAAGCGCCTTACAAAGAAAATTGCGCTCTAATTTTTGGAAAAGAAAGCACAGGACTTGGCGATAGGTTTTTAAATAAGTATCAGGCACAGACTTATCACTTGCCCATGGACCGCACTCATATCAGAAGCCTCAATCTTGCGAGCGTAGTAACCACAGCTGGCTATGAGGCATTTAGACAACTTCAAAAATAAAAAGGCCTGCTCGAAAGCAGGCCTTAATATAATCATCCGTGAATTTTACATCTAATCCATTAGAAGCTGTAAGTTGCAGCTACACGTGACATAAGTCTGTCGGCAGCAAATACACCTGCTTGATCTCCATCAGAATTACCATCAAATCCAGAGTATCCAACAAGGCCATCGATAACAACTCTTCCGAAAGTTAAGCTCATACCAGCTCTAACGTCAGTTGTGTTATCAAATGTTTGCTTCTTATTACCAGTACCTGTTCCGAACTCTGCTTCAGCAGCATTCTTTCCAACGATACTTAAAGAGCTGTAGTTTGTGTTCTTCTTGTAGCCATAAAGGTTTTGACTAATTGATCCACGAAGAGTTAACCACTCTGTGGCCTTCACTTCATAACCTAAAGTAACAGGAACCATTACATTTTCAGCTTCTTCTTTTGAAGCAAACTTAAGTTCAATTGACTTATGACGATACTCTGCATTTACGAAGAATTTCCCATCTCCAAAATCATGAACACGTCCAAAACCTACAGCATAAGTTAGGAAACCACCTTCAACTGTACCTTGTTGACCTCTATTAAGAAGAAGGCCATCAATTGTAGTATTACCAGTAGTTGTAGTTCTCGTTGCCGCAGAATCTTTTTGATCCCAATCAAACTTCTTAGCGAAACCGTAAACCTTCATTCCTTCACTAATTTCATAGGCACCACCAATGTGGATTCCCAGCTTTCCATCGAACTCATGTGTTTCAGAGTTAACACTTGTTAGAGCACCAACAGATGTAGCACTTAGATCAGAAGTTTTCTTAGCTTCAGAACCAGTCGATAGGTTAATAAATGCATTCCATTTCTTAGCTACTGCACCAAAACGAATGGCATGGGCCTTGTCTTCAGCATTTGATGATTTATTTTCATCAGATGTGTAAACGAGGTTTACCGCCCAATCAAATGCAGAACCTTTTCTACCAAAGAAAACATCCAATTGGTTATCTGCACCATCAAGCATATGATCGCCACCAGCAGCTGAAGCAGCAGCAGCGTAAGCACCAGTAGCAACACCTCTTAGCAGAGCTGAAGTATTTGATTCATTTCCTAGATAAACACCATAAGTCCAATCACCATGAGACTTAAGGAATCCACCTTTAGCTTTTGGATCCCAGTCGTTATCCGTCTCAAGAGAAGCAGAACCAAAGTTCTTTCCATCAGAACCCCACTCAACAACGAGGCTGTCGGCATATTTATGAATATTCCCTGGGTTGAGGAAAATATTTCTATTATCTTCGATATAGTAAGACCCTTCATTATCGGTTTCATCCATTCCGAGGGCCTGTAGGCGTGCGATCGTGGCATTTGCAGGAACCATCGATCCTAAAAGCAGTAGGGATACCCACCCTTTTGTATTCATTTTCATTGTCCTCTCTCCTTGATGCTCTAAAGTCCCCTCAAAGCATCTTTAAACAATTTTTTCATGACAGACAAAAAAAGACCTGGCCTAAGCCAGGTCTTCATTAATTAATTCTAAATTAGAACCAGTAGTGAACAGCAACTTGAGTAAGAAGTCTGTCAGTGTCAAGTACACCATTGCTACTTCCGGCAGTTGCACCGTTTGTACCATTTGTACCGATCATACCGTCAATCATTAGCTTACCAAAGTTAAGAGTCGCACCAGCTTGAACAGAAGTAGTGTCATCTTGAGTAGCTTTTGTTTCAGCAGATCCAGTAACTTTAGTTTTAGAGTTGTTAAGGATTACGTTCTGAGAGATTGAACCTCTAAGAGTTAACCAAGAAGTTGCATCTGTTTCAAATCCAACAGTAAGTGGAAGCTCTGTGTAATCTTTCTCAGTTGTAGAAGCAGCTGCTTTGTCTTCATCATTTGTCATTCTGAAAGCAACATCAGCAAACATTCTTGAAGTTGAAGATACTTCTTTGATGTAACCGGCACCAACATTAAGTACTGAACGGCTTGACTCAACAGAAGCAGGTGTTGCACCAGTTGTAAGCTTAAGAGCTTGCTTGTTGTAGTCTACGAAGAAAGTGAAATCCATCCACTTGTAACCAAGACCAATGTTCATTGATCCATCATCTTCTAGCTTATCAGTTGTTTGAGCAGTTGAACCTTCGTGCTCAGAGTTAATCATGTAGTTAACATAAGCGTTAAGGTCACCCATAACCATACCAAGTCCAAGACCTAGCGTAGATTGCTTTTGCTCAGCTGCATTTTTGTTGCTTCCGTTAGCATAGTGAAGTCTAGCACCCCACTCAACACCCATATCTCCACCAAAGAAAAGGTCAAGATCATTTGAACGTTTCTTAAGACCAGTTGGAAGAGTTACTGCAGTTCCAGCAAATCCAGTTGTTCTTGAATCGTAATCATTGATATCTGAACCTAAGTAAAGACCATAGTTGAAAGCACCAGCGTTTTTGAAGAATCCACCTTCAGCTTTTGGAGCAGTTTGCCCACCAGCAGCAGAAGAATCTCCCCACTCAGTTACAACATAGTTGTTTGTTTGATTGATACGAGCAGCGTTACGAAAAACGTTACGAGTATCTTGGATGTAGAATGATCCACGATCTTGGTATTGTCCAAGAGCATTCATTCTTGATTTTGTTGCCCAAGCACTTGAAGTGGCGAGCGTTGCAATTGTTGCAAGTACGATTTGCTTTTTCATCTCATTCTCTCCTTGAAAAAGAAAACTAAAAAGTTTTGATTTTAACGTAATAAAACTATCAACATTAAAACGTATTAATTATATAAGTTATTTAAATTTTGGTGGGCACTCAGATAAAAGTCAACTCTTTGTGAACTCTAGATTGAAAAAAAATGTTATCCAAACAAAGTCACTCTTATAAAAAAGAATGAACGATCTCTTGATGTCGACTTAACGCTCTAGCCAAAAAGGACGGCCGTTCGCTAGAATCTTCGCATGATTTTGCATCATCACTAAAGTGCTCTAAAGGCGCATTAAACCCGAAGAAATTTAAGTTTTTATTTTTTTCAAGCGCAACTTTGCCCAAGGCATCGTCAATATTCAGACACCCAGAAGAGGAATCAAGTTTGATGAATTCTGATGAAAATTGAGTCGTATTTTCTCCAAAAATTTTTTCTAAATTTTTCTTAAAAAGTCTGATTTTTTTTGAAATATCATCCTCAGAATTGTGTCCAATATCCATAAAAGTAACAAACTCTGCACGCTGAATTTTCTTAATGGAGTCAATATATGTATTCTCATCGTCAGAATCTAAGTCTTTAACTTGAACAGATACTTCAAGCTCAGAAAACTCTCCAACAAAATGGCCCCATTCGTGAGTATAAGAAAGAGGAATAAAGAGAGTTTCCTTCATATCCGTGATTGGCTTTTCAAAATCATAGCGCATATAAAGAGCAGCTGGGCTTTGAGTGGATTCACAGAACTCTATGAACTCATTGCTGAGGTCATTTTTATTTTCATATAAGTTCAAATATTCACTAGGCCCCATGCCCCAGTAAAGGTGCTCACTAAAGATAAGCTCGCCACTGGCCACAACAACTTCAAAGTTAGCGGGTTCAGCGAGATCTTCGGGAATCTTGTGAGCAATGGATTTCACTTTGTAATCCATACGAGTTGAGTTTGCCTTCTCAAGAAATTCAGCTTCCTGAAGACAATTCAAGAAATCAGAAAGTTCAAGATCACAGCGCGCAGAAGTAAAGTACTCCTCACTCCACAGCAGCTTTTCAGATTTGGCGCGTCCACCAAAGTCCTTCCACTTTAAATCTTTGTAGAAAAATGAGGGATGATCATTAAGAGTCAACTCTCTATCTGGAAAATAGGTTTTAAGTTTTTCGAGGTTAGTACTCCCTCTTAAAGTAGAAGGACCAAGCAGTGCAATATCATTAGAGGTAAGCTCGTGTGAGCACAACCAGCCCACTTCATTTTCTCCAAACTTGGCCAAAAGTGCGTGATACAAGGCCACACTAAAGACATCTTCACCGATAACAAGATGCCTCTTATATAATTTCTTTTGAGTTTGATTGTCTTCTTTCTTAAGGCTAAGTAAGTTGAAACCTGATGACATGATGGCCGAACCCCTATTAAATACTGTGCTTGAGCACGATAGTACCTAATGTCCGGCCTTCTTGTCAGTAAAAAACTGAGTAACTTTGACGTGTTTTGGATCTACCTAACGACTAATTTATCACCAACACGAATACGACGGCTTTTTAAGATATGGTAATTAGAGACAATTAACGTATCTAAATTCGTTCCTGTCTTCTTAGAAACAGTCCAAAGTGAGTCACCTTTACGAACTGTGTAATAAGATGAGGGGCTTGCTATTTTGCGTCCCGTTTTAAGTGCCCTTCTTATTCTGGTAGACCAGGCCCTTCTTCTACGAACAGCTTTTCTAGGTCTTTCATAAAGATCAGCATATAAATTATTGCGTCGAATATCATGACCATTTTTAAAAGGAAGTAGAACCAACTGCCCTCTTTCTAAGTGACCATAGGGTTTTGCATCGTTGAGCCAACTAAGGACTTTTTTATCCTTAATTTTAAATTTCTTCGCCACATCATTTAAAACAGAGCGACGGCCACGAATTTTATATTTCATAAAGTCTGTAGCAATCAGATCACTTTTATTAGAACAACACTCTGCAAATGTCTTTGCTCTTCCCACAGGAATACGCAGTCTATAGCTTGCGCTTTGAGGAGGAGTAAACCAGCGTAGAACCTCAGGATTTAATCTCTGAATCTCTTCAAAATCAATTCCTAAACTTTGTGAAACTTTATAAAGGTCAGTTGCCGGAGCGACTTCAATTTCTTCAAAGTCCAAAGGCTCATGAAAATCAATATCTTCGAAACCAAAAGTTTTTAAGTTCTTTCCAATAATGGCCAAGGCCATAATTTTGGGAACGTAATTCTTGGTTTCAGGCTTTAAGTAACGGCCTTTTCTAATATTCCAAAAGCTCTCCGTTTTATAGCGACGAATCGCACGCGAGATCTTTCCCTCTCCTGCATTATAAGCAGCAGCAGCGAGCTCCCAAGATCCAAACTCAGAGTAGAGCTTCTTCAAATAGCGAGAAGCTGCAATCGTTGCTTTAATAGGGTCTCTTCTTTCATCCACATACCAATCGATGTGAAGTCCAAACCTCTTTCCGGTGTAAGGCATGAACTGCCACGGCCCAACGGCCCTGGCCCAAGACTTGGCTTTATTTTGAAAACCACTTTCGGCCATGGCCAAAAAGATAAGGTCACGAGGTAGGCCATGCTCTTCAAGAATTTTTCCTAGAATAGGTGCATATCTTCCAGCGCGAGCAGAGTAGCGCTCAAAGAAACCACGTCCACGATTAAGAAAATAACTAATCCATTTCTTAACTGCATCATTATATACAACAGGTATATCAAAGTAGTAGTTCTCTAACCCAAGGTGATCAGCACCATAGAGGTAGTAAGTCTTCTTTCCGTAGTCGTGAGGTTTAGCAATGCTAGAGCTTCCGATGATGACTGAATTATTATCATTTTCTTCAGCTTGGCGAGCCGCTTCGATGGCCTTTCTTCTGAGCTCGGAAGTAACAACGATTTCTTCTTTCTTAACTTCGCTATTTTCAACCGTTTTATTTTCAGAATCTTGGGCACTTTGAGAATTCAGATGAGAACATGAATTTAAAGCTAATCCAATAGAAAGCAATGCAACTAGTTGGAATGGCTTCCAAGCTTTATTCTTTATAGTCTTTGGCACTAAAGAAACTCCTCTAACCCAAAATCGTTTATATTTGAGCGTATTCTATTTTCGCTTGTTCTAGAATCCCGGTCAATGGTCTAATATGACCGCTCTACCATACGCTCAACTAGTTAAAATTACGACTCACTATTCGTCATTTCTTGGTTAATTTCTTCCGATTGACCAATTTCTTCAGCTTTTAGAAGTGAGTCAACCACGATTGTCCCAACAGCATCTCCGAAGACGTTTACTGTAGTTCTAAACATATCCAAAAGTCTATCCACAGCAAGGATCAACCCAATCCCTTCTAAAGGAAGTCCAACAGCACCCAATACAATCGACATGGTAATTAGTCCTGCTCCAGGGATTGCAGCTGCACCAATCGCGGCCAATGATGCCGTCATAAAGATAACCACTTGCTGCCCAATGCTCAAATGAATCGAGTAAGCTTGTGCAATAAAGATAGCGGCCACTGACTCATAGAGAGCGGTTCCATCCATATTGATCGTCGCCCCCAAAGGAAGAACAAATTTCGCGGTATCCCTTCTCACCCCCAGATTTTCTTCAACGGCCGTCATCGTAATGGGAAGAGTGGCAGCAGAAGAAGAAGTTGAGAATGCAGTAAGAAGCGGAGCCGAAACGCCTTTAATAATCTCCATTGGTGATTGCTTTAAACGAAAGGAAGCAATAAAGAGAAGAAAAATTGCGTGACACAGAAGCCCCACTACAACGGTTAAAATATACTTACTCAATGAGATAATGGCATCCGTACCACTCTTGGCCATCACATCCATCATAAGAACAAAAATCCCAACGGGAGCAAATCTCATAATTCCGTGAGTGAGCTTAAGAGTCATCTCTTCCAAAGCCGCCATAATCTTAATCACAGGTTCTGCTTTTTCCTTAGTATAAAGAGCAACAATACCCATAAAGATTGCAAAGACAATAATTTGTAGAATATTAGCACCGGCAAGTGCTTCAGCTGGGTTTGTCGGAACAGCATTAATGAGAACTTCAAGAATGGTTTGATAGAGACCTTTCTTCGCAGCAACAGCAGTGGCCATATCACCATCTAGAGCATGAAGCCCTGCTGTACCTAAATCAGCTCCGACACCGGGATTAATAATATTAACGAGAACCAACCCAATTAATACTGCAATAACTGTTGTGACAAAGTAATAAGCAACGGCCTTTCTTCCCATAGAACCTAGGGCCTCAGGAGTTCCTAAATTTGTCATAGACATAAAGATCGAAGAAAAAACAAGAGGGACAATAACCATTTTTAAAAGGCGAATAAAAATATCACCTAGTGGCTTTATATAACTAACCCACTCTCCTTGACCTAAAGAATGAATGGCCAAACCTATAACAAGTCCGCCGACCATTGCATAACCAATTCTTTTGGCCTCTTTCTTTGATGCTTCCTGCATGAATTACCCCTTCAGTGCCTCTTTGCTTCTCAATTTAAATATAAAGTACAATATAGATAGGTATTGTAACGAAACTCTTGTGATAACAGTATGCAAAATAACAAGTCGATAAATTTTCTCTCTAGGATTATCCGTTTCGGTACATTCGTGTGTATTCTCTCTTTCCTTTACCCAAGTAATTCATTCGGAAAAGTAGACCCTGCCAACTATAACTTCTCACTTGATGAACTCTCCGACTTCGCACCTGATAAAACAATACAAGAGATTACTGCTAAACATGGAAAAGGAGAACTTAGTTTTGATGAGCGCGGGGCCAAGATTATAAAATTCTATGTTTCCCAAATTCGCTATAAATTCCCCGTCTTTGTCACTTTCTATAAGGACAAGTCCCTTGGCTATTTTGCCAGACTCCCCTCTTACTTCTTACACGACGTCTTTCATCAAAGCTTAATCAATCGCTTCCAAAAGCAAGACCTCTACTCTAAAAAGGGAAATGCTGCTGTTTATATCTGGAAAAATAAAAATGGAGTTCGCTACACCTATCAAGGCCAGTGCACGATCACTTGCTTTCCAATGTATCTACAAACACAAAAGGTTCAACTTCCCTCTGAGCTCAACGAAAACCCAACCATTCTAAAGAAAGCATTAGAGAGCTATTATTAATTTTCAAGTTTTTTCTTTCTCACCAAGGCCAGGGCTGCTACCCCGATTAGAATCATAATAAAACAGAGTATCTGACCCATCGTTGTTGTACCACCAAAGTAGTAACCCAACTGAGAATCTGCTTCCCTAAAAAATTCTACAATATATCTAAATACACCGTAGCCAATAAGAAAGGTGGAAGCGAGATATCCATAATGCTTCACTCTTGGGAGTAGAAACCAAAGAATCAAAGAGAGAACAAGCCCTTCTAGAAATCCTTCATAAAGCTGAGATGGATGACGAGGATAAGGTCCACCGGCCGGAAAAATCAGTCCGTAATCCGTACCTGTAATTCGACCATAGAGTTCGCCATTAATAAAATTCCCCATGCGACCAAAGAAAAGTCCTGGTGCTCCGGCCAAAGCAACATTATCCATAACCTGTGCCCAAGATATTTTTTCTCTCTTGGCAAAAATATAGCCACCTAAGAGAAGTCCGGCTAAGGCCCCATGAAAACTAAGCCCACCATTCCACACTGAGAAGAGCTCCAAAAGATGATGCTGATAATAATCCCAATTATAAATGAAGACGTAGAAAATACGTGCGCCTAAGAACATGCACACAAACATAATACTGATTAAAGTATCGACCTTCTCTTTAGCGACCTTAAAAAAGCCTCTTTGTACTAACTTCTTCAATAAGAAATTCGCAAGAACAAAACCGATAACATACATCATCCCATACCAACGTACGTGTATAGGACCTATCGAAAAAATATTGGGATCAAAATCTACTACCATGCAAACATGATACACTGAAGGCCTTGTAAAGCAAGTAACATTACATTTCTAGGCCGTCAGATCCATATCTGTTCGCGGTTGAAAGCTCGACTTCGGATAAACCTTCCCTAGCGCAAACTTAGAGAGCTGATTTACCATCTGCCTTACCGGTGTACTAATTCCTTCAGGATCTAAGAAGCTCGTTTTCACCGACAGAAAGCTCAAAAGTTCGGAGGGTCTCATCACTAGACTCCTCTCTTTAAGTCCACTATCGAGCCTTAATATTTCGAGCCCACCAGAAATATCTTTTACACCATCCATGCTCACCATTTTTTGATTAAGCACATCGATAAAAACCACTTCCCCTTGAGCATCTTTTTGATTGAGTACAACAAAACCTTCATCAACAGGAACTCCCCAGAAGCCAACAACTCCCAATGAGGATAACGACCAAGTCAGAAAACGATTCAATACACTTCTTGCAGCAAAGATCCCTTTCTCTCCCACACAAAAATTCCCCGTTACTCCGCACTCCCAAGAAGGAGCAGCGTAGGAGTAAACCATTAAGGCCATACCTTTATAGCGATATACTTTATAGCCCGCCTTAGGTACCACTGACTCTTGTCCATATAAATCAGACGAGGCCACGCTATTGATTTGGCTCACCAATTTAAAAGAGGCTACTTTTAGGGTGAGCATCCTTGCCTGAGTGTTATCAGATAAGGTTTTCTCAACCATATCTTCTTCGTGCCCAGGAAGCTCTCTGAATTTCATCTGCTTCAAAAGTGACGAAAGGTTTCCTTCATCTTTTCCCTCAAGGCCATCGACAACCTTTATAAAGATAGGAAAATCCAAATCAGCGTGATATTGATAAAAAGAATTTTGTTTATTTTCCATATCCCCTCCTCTCATACGATTTATTGATCGGAATATGGTGAAAATGCCTTATCTAAAGCGCTTTTTACGACTCACCTCGGCAAAAATGGGGAAAACTTTGCCTATTCAACCTATTGAATGAATTCCGAGATTGACAAAGGGCCCAAAAATGACTAAAAATCTCCGTTCTATTGACTAAACTTGGGGAAATTTAAGTGTCGGAAGGATATCTATCCTTTCAGATTTGGCCGCCCCAATTTGTCCTAACTAAGGAGAAGGCATGTACGGAGTAGTAGAAATTAGTGGACATCAGTACCGTGTAGAAGCTGGAGATGTTCTTGACGTGCAAAAACTAGCTGATGAAGCTGGTACAACTGTTGAACTTGACCAAGTTCTTTTTGTTGGTGGAGAAAACACTCTTGTTGGAAAACCAACTGTTGCTGGAGCTAAAGTTGTTGCTAAAGTTATTAAGCACGACAGATCAAAAAAGATTCTTATCTTTAAAAGAAAGCCAGGTGCTTACAAGCGTAAAAACGGTCACCGTCAGCAATACACTTCACTTCTAATCACTGAGATTCAAGATGGAAGTGGTAATGCGGCTAAGATTGATGCTGATTCAGCAGCTGCTAAGAAATACTTAAAGTAATAGAAAGTTAAAATTTAAATAACAAGGATTATATTATGGCACACAAAAAAGCCGGTGGTTCAACCAGTAACGGTAGAGACTCAAACCCAAATATGCGTGGTGTAAAAATGTTTGGTGGACAAAAAGTTGTTCCAGGAAACATCATCGTTCGTCAGTGTGGAACTAAGTTTCATGCAGGTCAGAACGTAGGAATGGGAAAAGACTTCACTCTTTTCGCAACAGCTGAAGGGAAAGTAGAATTCTCTTGGTACAACAAAACAACAAAGCTTGTTTCTGTTGTAGAAGCTTAATTCCTAAAAGCATAAAATTATTTCAAATAGAAAAGGGAATTCTAATGAATTCCCTTTTTTTTATGCTACACATACAAAAAATATAAAATACAAGTAGAAAGGAAAGGCTTGATAGAAACACTTTCAACGAAAAAAGTGTTTATAGCTGGCCGTAATCAAGCATGAGATTTATTGATGAAGTTAATATTACAATCCGCTCCGGTAACGGAGGCGATGGCTGCGTAAGCTTTCGTAGGGAAAAGTTTGTTCCTCGTGGGGGACCAGATGGTGGTGACGGCGGAAACGGCGGCGACATCTATTTCCAAGGAGATGATGGACTCAATACTCTCGTCAATTTTCGTGGTCGCAAAAACTATCGTGCAGAAAATGGTGAACCCGGAGCCGGAAGCTGCCGAAATGGTAAGACTGGTGAAGACCTCATCATCAAAGTTCCAGTGGGAACTCTCGTTCGTCATGCTGAGTCTGGAGAAATACTTGCAGATATCACCGACAATGAAACGAAAGTCCTTCTGGCCGAAGGGGGAATGGGCGGACTTGGAAATATCAATTTTAAATCGGCCACCAATCAAGTTCCCCAAAGAGCAACTCCTGGCCGTGAAGGTGTTAGCATTGATGTAGAGCTTGAACTCAAGCTTCTTGCTGATATCGCATTGGTAGGAATGCCTAACGCTGGAAAATCCACCCTCATCTCAGTTCTCTCCGCTGCCAAGCCAAAGATTGCAGACTACCCTTTCACTACACTTGAGCCAAACCTCGGGGTGGTAAAAGTTGGAGACCAACAATCCCTTGTGATTGCCGATATCCCCGGTCTTATTGAAGATGCTTCCGAAGGGAAAGGTTTAGGGATCAAGTTTCTTAAGCACATTGAAAGAACTAAGGCCTTTATCCATCTCGTTGATGTATCTTGGTGTCTTGATGAGTTTGAGGCCTTTGAACAATATGTGGTGATTAGAGAAGAGCTCGGAAAATATAAAGAAGAACTACTCAACAAGAAAGAACTCGTTTGTCTGACTAAAATTGATGCTATGACTGATGAGGAAATTGAAAAGTTTAAAACTTTCTTTGAAGAGCAATTGGATAAAAAAGTCCTCACGATCTCGTCTGTATCAGGAGATTCAATCGATAATCTTAGAGGTCTACTTTTTAGATTAATTCAAGAATAGAAAAAGGAAATAAAATGTCACAAGAATTTGTAGCTGTTGAAGTTGATAAAATTGTAAAAGATGAAAGCTTTGAATTCCCACTCAATATGGCCATGGCCGCGGCTTGGATTCTTGGAAACCTAAAAGGAATCAACCTAAAGGTTTTCAACGTATCGAAGTCATCTTCACTTTCAGACTACTATGTTTTGGCCAGTGCAAGTAACTCCACTCAGGCAAACTCAATGGCCGGGGCCATTCAACAGCACCTTACGAGAAACGGCATGAACTTCATCTCCAAAGAGGGTGTAAGTGACTCCGATTGGATCCTTCTTGATGGAGGAGATATCATCGTTCATATCTTCCAAGAGTCTGCCCGTGATGTTTATGAGCTTGAGTCAGTGTGGACAGATGCTGTTTCTGTAAAAATCCCAAATAATTACTACTTCTCTAGTGAAGATGCAGAAGCTGCTGAAAATGCTGCCGATAAGAAAGACAGAGACTTCTTCTAAAATTAAGTTAAATGAAGTCTCTTCACCTCATTACGGTTGGAAAATTAAAAGATAAGGCCTACGAATCCCTTGAGGCCGAATACCTAAAACGCCTCAAGGACATCTCTTTCAAAATTCACGAAGTTAAATCACACGAAGAAAACCTAGAACGTGAATCTGAAGAAGTTCTCAAAAAAATTAATCATATTGAAAAGAATGGAAAGGCAAAAATTATCCTACTTACAGAACGAGGGGATAAGAAAGAAAGTGTTACCTTTTCTAAATGGCTCTATAAACTTTTAGAGAATAACTCACAAATCATTCTCGTCATCGGTGGAGCATCTGGACACGGACAGAAGGTATACGATGCTTCCCATGGTGAAATCAGCCTCTCCCCTCTTACCTTTCCCCATAAAATGGCGCGGCTCATTCTAATAGAACAAATCTACAGAGCAGAAACTATTCACATTGGTCACCCTTACAACAAGTAACTATTCAGCAACTTCAGGAATAGTGGGATCTCGAGTGATAGGATTATCCAAGGAGATAAGGGTTTCAGTAGATTGTACCTCTTTAATCGACTGTAGTTTTTCAATTAAAAAGAGATGAAGCTCCCTTGTATTACTCGTTACAATTTTCACAAAGAGTGAGTACTGCCCCGTAGTATAGTGAACCTCAGTAACTTCTGGAAACTCTCTTAGTTTAGGTAGAACGACTTGATAGTCACCAGCACTGGCCAAGTTAATTCCAACAAAGGCCGTTACTTCTAGCCCCAGAAGTTTATAGTCAATGATAAGTCGAGAGCCCTTGATAACTCCCGCCTCTTTCATTTTTCCTGTACGCACGTGAATTGTCCCACCAGAGACGATAAGCTCTCGAGCAACCTCTTGATAAGACTTCCTTGAATCTTCAAGGAGCTTTCTCAAAATTTCTCGATCGAGTTTATCTAATGGGTACACATCATATTGTTTATTCATCAAGACCCCTCTTGCCCTCAAACAGTGTGTATCTAAATTAGTTCTCTATCTGCGATATATAAGGCCAGTTGTATCATAAACTAGCTTAAGTGTATTCTCTGCCCTCTCACGTGCTTTCTCAGCACCTTTACCCATAAGTTCCTCTAGATAGGCCTTATCTTTCATTAACTCTTCATACTTCTCACGAACAGGACTTAAGGTCTCAACCACAAGATCAGCAAGATCCATTTTTAAATGGCCATACATTTTCCCTTCATAATCAGTAACAATCTTCTCAATCGGCTTCTGTGCTAATACAGAGTAAATGGTCAAAAGATTGGCCAGTCCCGGTTTATTTTCTTTATCGAATGTAACCACGGTATCTGAATCCGTTTGGGCCGATTTGATTTTTTTCTGAATCTTCTTTGGAGCATCGATAATCGAGACATAATTCTTCTCATTATCATCGGACTTACTCATCTTCTTACTTGGGTCCTGCAGAGACATAATCCTAGCCCCTTGCTTTCCAATATAAGCTTCGGGCATCTTAAGCTTCCCTTCACCATATCGATTATCAAAGAACGTTACGATGTCTCTACAAAGCTCTAGGTGCTGACGTTGATCTTCCCCAACAGGAACAAGGTCAGCTTGATAGAGAAGGATATCAGCGGCCATCAAGACCGGGTAAGAGAAAAGTCCTGCATTAATATTCTTAATATTTTTCTGGGACTTCTCCTTAAACTGAGTCATACGATTAAGGTAACCCATGGGAGTCAAGCAAGTTAAGATCCATGCTAGTTCGGCATGTTCATGAATATGGGATTGAACAAAGATTGTATTTTTCTCAGGATCAAGGCCAAGGGCCAAATACTGAGCGAAGAAACTGAAGCAGCGATCTTTGAGAAGTTTAGGATCTTGAGCAACAGTTAGAGCATGAAGGTCCGCGATAAAATAGTAGCAATTATACTCTTCTTGCAAACTCTTCCAGTTATTCATAGCTCCAATATAGTTTCCAAGCGTTAAGTCACCTGTAACAGTTGAACCGGATAGAATAACCTTTTTATGATCTGCCATATGCTCCCTCAATTTTCTAATTTCGAGTTAAGATGGCCTAGACTACACCACAGAGCACTCTTTGGCCTTAAAAGAATGCCCCCACAGGAATCTGCGAAACAAAAACCCACTCTAAAATATAAAATCACTTAGGTTTACAACACAATTTTAATTCATGACAATAAGTGAAAAACAAGGAGTGCACTATGAACAAATACATGATTACGCTAACTGTTTCTGCTCTTTTCTCAATAGGGACTTTGGCAAAAATTGAAAACCCTACTCTCAATAGTAATGGTTACCAGAATGTTAACTCAAGAAAAGAGTATGACTACTCTCCCTACCCTAATGAAAAAATCTGGCATGAGTTTGGTAGACCTTACTGGAGAACTGAGGCAACGCCTCAAGCAAAAGCTGCTCCTAAAAAAGAAGTAAAAGAAATGAAGAAAGTTTCATCTTTTATGGACGATGATAAAGACTCTATTTCTAACGAGGCCGACCATTGCCCAAATACTCCTCAGGGACACAAAGTAAATTCTCTTGGATGCTCGATGGAGGCCAAAGAAAGAATTACTCTTGATGTGAAGTTCACCTTAAATAAGTCTAATATTCTTCCCGACTTTACTTCAGATATTGATAAGCTTGCATCCTCTCTTAAGAACAACAAAGATCTAAGAATTGAGATTCAAGGTCATACAGATACAACGGGAACAACTGCATTTAATAAGATCCTTTCACAAAGTAGATCCAATGCCGTTAAGCAATACCTCATCAGACAACATGGAATTGCCCCTTCACGCCTTGAGGCCAAAGGTTATGGACCAGAAGCTCCTGTTGCCGACAACTCTACACTTGCAGGAAGAAAGCTAAACCGCAGAGTAGAAATCAAAATCATCAAGTAACATTTTCAGTTAGTTAGGTGGTCCTACCATTGAATATATTTCATTGTAGTGACCACCTAACCTATCCTTTTTATACAGGTTATTGAACCCGCCCCTCTTTATAGATATTACTTCTCTCATTAAACAAAATTTATGGAAATTCATGAAAAACACACACAAACTAAAGTACTTCTTGGTACTTCTTTGCTTAGTACCATCTATTCATGCATCAGGAGTTAAGTGGGATATTTCCCGCCAATGGAATGAAACTGAGGAGGAACTGTTCTCAGAATTTATCGCAACTCTTGGACAGGCCGTAAAAAACAGAGACTGCTACACCACCGACCAGTGCCTACGCAGCCAGGTTGCCAACCCACTCTTTGCTAAGAAGAACCCTTCGGGAATGACTGAAATCTTCAGCGACTGTGCCGACCTTCCTTATGTACTCAGAGGCTACTTCGCCTTTATGAGAAACCTTCCCTTTGTCTTTCCTACTGGAGTAACTTTCTTCTCTGCGGAAATCGAAGAAACTCGTGCTCAATACTATGCGGCCAAAGCGGAATATGACAGATACAGCTTTTGGAGTCGTCCCAGAGAAGTGAAAGAGAGATTTAAGACTCTTGAAAAGAAGCTCCAAGAACTTCTTAAAAATGCCGGAAAAGATCTTCGCTACTCTAGATCAGGCAATAAGATTACTTCCCTTAAAAAAATTCAAGGTGGTGAGAATATCAACACAATCCTTGATCAAGTTGTAGGTTCTGTATCTACAGCTTCTTTTAGAGTAGATGCCACTCGCTTCGATACAGGTAGCGTTTTCAAAGACACTTACTCTATCAAGCTCAACCGCGAAGCCCTAAAGCCAGGAACTGTACTCTATGATCCTGCCGGACACATTGCTCTAGTATCCAATGTAACCAAATCGGGAAAAATATATTTGATCGACGCTCACCCAGACAACTCAATCACTTATATCTCTTATGGTGAAAAGTTCTCTCGCAGTCCTGTAAGTCGTGGAGCGGGATTCGTTAACTGGAGACCTTATAGCTATTCTAACGGTCAATACATTCCAACCCCTAATACTGAACTAAGCGATTATGGACTAGAACAATTCTATGGTTATCCAGAAAATCCTTATGTTAGTTTCAGAAAAGCGACCTTTGATTTCAATGGTACGGATATGGATTATTACCACTTTGTTAGAGCACGCCTCTCACTTGATGGGCTCTCCGTTGAGCCTATTCAAGAGTTCGAAGTCGCTCTTGGTGATCTATGTCGTGACTTTAAAGATCGTGTTTCTTCGGTAGATAAGGCCGTAGCTGCAGGACTTGATCAAGCAAAGCATCCTAAAGCACTTCCAGAGAATATCTATGGAACTGATGGGGAATGGGAAACTTTCTCGACACCTTCACGTGATGCTCGCCTGAAAGCTTCAGTAAGAGAAATCTACAATACAGTTCAAGAGTATTTGAACCCTGGAGCAAACTCTTCCGTAGTCATCGAATACAATGGATCTGACCTAAGAGGTGACCTGGCCCAAGTCTTCGCCAATGAGACACAGAAGTGTAGCTACTCATTTAAAAAATCAAATGGTGAAACTTACCAGACCAATTTAAAAGAGTCTCTTGATGATCTTTTCAAACTATCTTTTGATCCCTATCACTGTATCGAACTCAGATGGGGACTAAGTGGAAGTGACCTTGATTCATGTGATCAAAGAGATGATAAGTGGGACTGGTATCGTGCCGAACAGCCCCTTCGTAACCAGATTGATAGAGATTACTCAAAGTTCATGGGCTACGAATTGAACGAGCTTGAACGCTCAGACCTTGGTGTTCAATAAAAGCCACAAATAGACATCGCCAACCTACTT
>JBFHGF010000006.1:0-20543 GCA_041583335.1 Bacteriovoracaceae bacterium | reverse complement strand
TGGCAAGCATTGACGCACAGATGTCTGTGACTGGAGAGAAGCAAGAGCGTAGCTCGCGGCTTTGCGAGTTAGGGTAAATGACATACTTCTATGCTTCAAAGCCCGCCACTGGCGGCCTTTGCCGCAAGAAGTGAACCAGCTTCGCTGGTTGGCATTCCAGTCATCCGTTTTGGGCAAAAAAAAAGCCAGCTTAGTTAAGCATGGCTTTTTTTAGATGGTCGGGATGACTGGAATTGAACCAGCGACCTTTCGCCCCCCAGACGAACGCGCTACCCCTGCGCTACATCCCGATCATTAAGATCTCGACATATTTTTCAATAGTGAGAGAATTGGTTATAACTAACACTGATGCATTTGTCTATGGTTTGAAGGAAGGGAAAGTGGCGGAGCCTCTAAAAAATATTTATGATTCCAAGTATGTAGAAAGGCTTGGGCTGGCCTTTAAGCAGGAGTATGGGGCTTTTCGCTGTGAGGAGTTTAGGGAGCGCATCTTTAACGACGAGTGGAATGAATTTGAATTGAAGCAGCGCGTTTCGCATATTTGCCTCTGCATTCATGAGCAACTTAACCTTCCTTTTATTGAGGCCTGCGAAATACTAAAGGCCGTCGGTTCTCACTTTGGGGGTTATGCCGCCCTCTACTTTCCCGAATATATTGAACGTTTTGGAATGGATTATTGGCAGGAGTCGATGGAGGCCTTGGCCGTTCTCACTCAATATTCTTCCGCAGAGTTTGCGATTCGCCCCTTTATTCTTAAGGATACAGAAAAAGCAATGGCGCAAATGTTGGAGTGGTCCCTGCACGAAAATGAGCATGTGCGTAGACTTTCTTCAGAAGGTTGTAGACCTCGCCTTCCCTGGGCACAAGCACTAACTGACTTCAAAAAAGATCCTTCTTTTATTTTGCCGATTCTTGAAAACCTAAGGCACGATCCTAGTCTGTATGTGCGAAAATCAGTGGCCAATAACCTCAATGATATCTCTAAAGATGACGCCGGGTTGGCCTTGAAAATGGCCAAGCATTGGATGAAAAATCCTAGTAAGGAATCTATGTGGATAGTGAAGCATGGCCTTCGCTCTTTGCTCAAGGCCTCTGAGCCTGAGGCCTTGAATATTTTTGGATTAGGAGATACGTCCTCTATTGAGTTTAGTGGCTTTAAACTTCATACTCCCTTTGTGCCTATGGGAGCAGAGTTGAGTTTTGAGTTTGAACTTGAAGTGGCCAAAGACACGAAGCTAAGAATAGAGTACGCGCTTCACTTCAAAAATAAGAAGGGAAGTCATGGTCGTAAGGTTTTTAAGCTCTCCGAAATTGATGTTGAAGCAGGAGAGTATGAAGTTACTAAAACCCATAAGTTTAAAAAACTAACGACCCGAAATTTTAATTATGGGATTCACTTTCTGGAAGTGATCGTTAATGGGAAGAGTTATCGCAAAGTACCTTTTTATTTGAGTACCGCCGAACTTGTGCCAGCTCCTTACTTCATTTATATGATCTATACTAAGAAGGACACTCTCTATACCGGGATTACCACGGATCCCAATCGCCGCTTTCACGAGCATGCTTCGAGTAAGAAAGGCGCCAAGTACACCAAGGGCAATGGCCCCCTTTCTATCATCCACCTTGAAATGGCAGAGAATCGCTCAGTGGCCCTCAAGAGGGAAGCGGCGATTAAGAAGCTCTCGCGAAAGCAAAAAGAAGACCTAAGTGGTGAGAATCTCTTGCTTTTTAAATAATTATTCTTAACCTTTTTGCTCAAGTTTATTTCTCTTTATGTCGATAAGTTCTCCATGAAAAATGGTTCCGACTATAACGAATGGGGAAATACCGCTGAAGTCCATAGCTTCATCCTAGTGAAGAGGATGATGAATCGACTCCTCGATGGTTTCTTTCATTTTAAAAGAAGAAAGGGGGAGATTGTTGCGGGAGCTGCGACGTTCTTTTCTCTTATTAGTTTCGGCCCAATTTTGCTGTGGATGATTTCCCTTGCGGGCTTTCTCTTTCCCACTGAAGTGGAGGCAAGGGACTTTGTTCTGAACGTCGTTAAGAATAATATGCCCAATCTCGCTCCTTGGATTCTTGATTCTGTTAAAAATATCATTACGGCCCAGCTCAGTGGCAATACAGGTTTTAGCCTTATTAATTTTCTCGTTCTTTTATACTCTTCTCTAGGGATTGTGACTTCGCTCTACTTTGGGGTGAATACTATCTCTAAGTCAGAATCCAAAGGTGGCTTCTTCATTGAGGATGTGCGCTCAATGGGCATGGGGCTTTCTGTGGCCTTCTTTATGGCGGGTTTTATGATTCTTGGTCATAAACCTTTGATGCAAAGGTGGTTACTGACAAGTTATGAAACATGGAATGATTTTATCAACGTTGTGATTGATTATAATTTCCTACCGGCCACTTTTGCTCTTAGCTTTTTTACGATGTTCTATCAGTGGTCGACACCTTCTCGAATTAATTGGAAGGAGAGTTTCTATGGTGCTTCAAGCTTTGTTGGTTGCTTTGCGGTAGGAAAGACATTCTATTGGGTTTATCACCTCTATACTAAAGATTCCTTGGGACAGGCCTACGGTAACTTCTATACTCTTGTTGTGGCCGTTCTATGGATATATTTTCTAATGTGTGCTTTCTTCTATGGTGCGAGTGTTGCTTGTGTTCGAGAGAGAGAGTTATACAACGGGCAGATTGCGGTGATGATGAGAAGTCAGCAAGCTCCAAAGAAAACTTCTGTGGTTGCACCTGTGCCGACTGCATCTAAAGAGAGCGCAAAGCCTCCAGGTATTCCAACGGAACCTCCTGAACCAATACGAAAAGTCTCTTAATCTAAATCTCTTGTGTAATGATCGGCAAGGCTGGCCAGTTCTTCGTCACTAAGTGCCTCGGCCTTTTCCTTGCTGTTGAGTTGTAGTTCTTGAGGAACTTCGGGATCAACTTTCTTATTTTTTAACTTCTTATCGTAGGGACAATGGTAGCAGCCGCTGTAACAACAACGTCCTTTCTTTTCTAAATAAGCTTCGGTCCATACGAGAAGGCGGCGTTCATTAAAATAATAATCCACACCTTCAACTAATCCTTTCAAGTCACTCATGTAGATTAGATTGCCAAAAAAATAGGGGATTGAATAGATAGACTATTCATTAAAAAAGTTAATTTTGCAGGGAGTGCCATTTTACTGCCCCTTAATTCTAAGGGGCAGTAAATGTATAATAGTGTGTGTCAAGTTAGAACATCCATTCCAACTTGTCCCAAAGGTGGAGGAGTTCTATCACAATAAATTTGCTATGAATAGGGAAATTTACTCAAGCCTCATGGGGGAGAGGTCTTCAAGCATTTTGGAAAGCGTTAAAAACAAATATTCGTCCTTTTTTTTCGTCAATAAGATTATAGAATTACAGAGTTTCTCAGGTGAAATTTTATATGGAATGCGTATAATGTAGAGAACTTTACCTAGAAACAATAAAAGAAGGACATCACCATGGAACGCGTGTGGCTAAAGAATTACGAAGAGGGAGTACCTCCTGAGATTGATCCCAAGAAATATAATTCAATCAATGCTGTAACCGCAGAAGCATTCACTAAATTTGCCGACAAAGAATCTTTCTATTGTATGGGCAAGTGCTTTACATGGGGAGAGTTGGATATCCTTACTCGTAAGTTCGCCAGCTATCTTCAAAATGATCTAGGGCTCAAGAAGGGCGATCGCCTCGCTCTTATGATGCCTAATATTCTTCAGTACCCGATCGCTCTTTTTGGAGCTTTGAGAGCGGGTCTTACTGTTGTGAATGTAAACCCTCTTTATACTGCTAGAGAACTTGAGCATCAACTTAACGATGCCGAATGTGAATCAATCGTAATTTTTGAAAACTCTTGCCATACGTTGCAAGAAGCTCTCCCTCAAACAAAAGTAAAAAACATTATTGTCACAGGAATTGGTGACCTCTTAGGTTTTCCTAAGGCGATGATTGTTAATTTTGTAATCAAGCATGTGAAGAAAATGATTCCCGATTGGAATCTTCCCAATGTAAAAGATTTTAAAACGGTTCTCTTTGATGCTAATGGTGACCACTTTAAACCTGTAGAGTGTTCACTTGAGGACACCGCCTTTCTTCAGTACACCGGAGGGACGACGGGAGTCGCCAAGGGGGCTATTCTTACTCATGGGAATATTGTGGCCAATATCGTTCAAGCGAAAGCTTGGATCGATACAGAACTAGAAGAGGGAAAAGAAATTATCATTACTCCTCTTCCTCTCTATCATATTTTCAGTTTGACCGCGAACTGTCTGATCTTTGCTGTTATGGGGGCAAAGAATATCTTGATTACGAATCCTCGAGATATGAAGGGCTTTGTAAAAGAACTTAAGAAACACAAGTTTACGGCCTTCACTGGTGTGAATACTCTCTTCAATGGTCTTATTCACGCAGAGGGATTTAAAGATGTCGACTTTAGCTCACTCAAACTCACTCTCGGTGGGGGAATGGCCGTGCAAAGAGAAGTGGCCGAGAAGTGGAAGAAAGTAACAGGAGTTCCGCTCATTGAAGCTTATGGACTAACGGAAACATCTCCTGCTGCTTGTATTAACCCCATGAACTTAAAAGATTATAATGGAAAAATTGGACTTCCTATTTGTTCAACTGATGTTGTGATTTTAGATGATGATGGTAAAGAAGTTGCTCTTGGTGATATTGGTGAAATCGCCATTCGAGGACCGCAAGTGATGAAAGGTTACTTAAATCGTCCTGAAGAAACGGCAAAGGTTATGACGGAGGATGGCTTCTTTAAATCTGGTGATGTTGGATTTATGGATCAAGAAGGATATGTTCAAATCGTTGATCGAAAAAAAGATATGATCAATGTTTCTGGTTTTAATGTTTATCCCAATGAAGTTGAGGAAGTGATTGTAGGCCACCCAAAAGTTTTTGAAGCTGCGGCCATTGGAGTTCCCAATGAGCACTCGGGAGAGGTGGTTAAGCTCTTTATCGTAAAGAGTGATCAAAGCCTAACTGAAGAAGAGCTTAAGGAGTTTTGTAAGGAAAACTTAACGGGCTATAAGCGCCCTAAATTCATCGAATTTAGAGACGAACTTCCTAAGTCTAATGTTGGTAAAATCCTTAGAAAAGAGCTTCGTAAAGAAGTAATGGAAGGGGCTTAGGCTTAAATTAAGCCCCCTCTATTTATGTGAAATGTTTAGAGAGCGTCTAATTTTTAGACGCTTTTTTTTCGTCTTTTTAGAGGGTTACAGATCTCCAAGGTCAATAAATGTGGTATCTCTCTTGCATCTCTAATAGGCACTACCAAAGAGAGGCTTATGAGAGAATTTATTTACTCCCTATTTATCCATGCCCTATGTTTCCAAATTTTATTTGGACCATCACTAATGGATTTAGGTCAAAGAAAGCTACGTCGTCCTGCTAGTTTTGGCTATGAGCTTGAACTGGATGCTCTGAAAACTCGTCTTGTTGAATTCAAAGAGAAATTAAAAGGTAAAGAAGTTAAGCCAGAGAATTGTTCAGAAGAAGATTCGGAAGGTGGAATGTCAGAAGAAGAGGCCATGTTAATGAGCCTCTTTGGGGAAAATTCAACGGTCTACTCTCGTGAAGATATGGCCTTTAATAAGTATGTTGACTCACTAGAGGGCAATGCTTGTGGTGTTGTTGAAAATAATCAACAACAACCTGCCGCCGAAAATTGTGTAAGCAAGAAAGTGGATGGTTACATAGACCTTAAGGCCAAAGCAATTATGAAGGCCGAAGCGGAAAGTGTTGAAGAAGACCACCGAGCAGACTTTAGTTTAGAAAATAAAGAAGTAAGAGAGTTACACAAAGAAGCACTATTTTTAATGGGAGAGGTCCGTAAGTATTTAACTGATGATACCCTTTCCAAAGATGACCGCGTTGGACTTCTTGTAGAATTTCTTGGTTCGGTTTCACTACCTATGAGAGATCTCGTTACTGTCTTACGTGCCTATACTCCTCTTGAATATGATGGAAAGTACTTCTATGAGAGTTTACTTCCCGAGTTTAGTGGTGGACTTATCGAAGATGAGGTAAGCAAAGACCTAATTCAGTCTGGTCCCAATAAGATGGTGGAAAATTTCTATCTTGAAGTAGAATCTCGTGGTTGGGGAAAAGCGGGGCTTCGTTATAATCCCAATGATGTCATTGCTCGCGATATTGTCGCTCTTCTAAATGCACCAACGGCCAAAAATTATGTAAGGGCATCAAAATGGATGACTCTACAAATGATGCTCACTCAAGTTGCTACTTATGATGCCATGATGGGAATTGAAGAGCCGATTGAAATTCCAAATAGTTGTCAAAATCATCTCAATGGAGATCTTCCAGAGAAGATTAAAATGCAATATTCATCGCAAGATGGAGATGGGCTGTTAAATCGAATTTTGGCCGATCACGGACTAATCTATTCAGAAGGAAATACTGACTACACTGAATTCTACTATGATCTTGAAAATAAAGATCCTATGAAAGAGAGTTATAGCGGACTCATGCCTTTTGAAACTTATAAAGCCGCGATGCAAGAGCTCTACGACTCAGAAGGAAAGAGTGGGTTAGACATTCTTAATGCTACTCTCGATGATTACCAAAATTTCAATGAAGTGGTAGAAATACTACGCCCCAAGGCACTAAGTGTCTTTCAAGATAATCATTCTTGGGTATTTGGATTAATTGATTTTGAGGATGAAATTTATAAGGGGTCTAATCTTTTTAATAAAGTTCTGGCGCAACCAGAAACTTCTGAAATCTATGAATATACAAATGATGCTGGAAATACAGTTGAGATTGACCACGTTGCCCAGAATTTAAGTACATTTCTAGTTGAACTTATGCAACGCCACAAGGTTGACCACTGGGATAAGCTGATCAGTGGTGATTTAAAGTTGAGTCTTGAAAGAACTCAAGTTCGAATCAAATTTCCTTCTCTCTATGGAGCTACTGCTTGGAGAATGTGGGCCTTAAGACAACTCGAAGAATTTGTTCAAACAGTAGATATTAAAGATGCAAAAGTGATTCGTGCTTTTAATAAGGCCTATCTCAACGCCAATCATAAGTTGAATCCTTCGAATAAAACTGAAGATCGCGTTAATGCTCTAAAAAGTTATCTTAACGAGTTGAAAGTATCCGATGAATTTGTCCCTACGAGAAGACTTAATACAGAAACTCATCGCAAAGGCTATCGTTTGCTCGAACGTCTATGGACGGAACTAGTACTGAGAACAAGTTATCTGACTAAGGCAAAGCTTTCGGAATATGATTATCTAAAAGGGCAAATGCAAAATGGTAACCCTTGGGCCAGATTAAGATTGAGTTATATTGTTTTGATGAACGAGCTAGAGTTCATTACTTCAGAACAGCGACCTACTTATTCACAAGTATCACAAGAGGAATACAACTCAACTTCACTGAAGAGCTGTTTAAATAAAGATATCTCTGACTTGAGAACACGCTTAACAAAAGCAGCAAAGAAAATGGGACTGACTAATCCCCTTGAGCCTGGTTACGCTAATCTTGTTGTTAAGGATAAAGAGCGAGATCAAGTATTTAGTACTGTGATTGATAAGGCCAGTCCACTTTTTAAACAACAAGATACTTCTGGTAAACCTTTTTACCAGAACCTTGAAGAAGTAACCTATGCAACCCTTCTTTCTAAAGAAGATGTTGAAAAGTTTGTAGATGAAAAACTTCCAGCTGGACTTCATGATATGGCATGGGAGGGAATTGAAGATTTTCTCGCTACAGACGAAGCGGATATTGGACGCTTTTTCACGGATCTATATCGTTTAAAAGGAAATCCAGAAAAACAAATGGAGTACTTTGAGCAGTATTCACAAGATTTCGGAATTGATAACTCCTATGATGTAAAAAGAACATTTCTTGTTATGGATAATAATATCAAAATACATGTTCTTAAGAGTCTTCTTAAAAGTTCGGCGAACTTAAGAAAAGTAAAGATCATGCAAGAGATGGAGCAGCTTTGTAATCTAGAGCCTGAAGATCAAGAAAACTTTAAAACACTATTTTATTCGACTTCAAAAGCTCAAAACCAATTAAACCAATTGACGGGAGCTCCGACTGTTCCCAATGATGTGATGGAAAAAATTAACGGAAAGCTCGCAAGTATGTCTGCTGAGGAAAAGAAAGATATGTGGCTTGGTATTGGAGCAGGTGTACTTGGCGTGGCGGCCATGCTTATTGGAGGAGCTTGTACTGGGGTTACTGGTGGAATTTGTGCGCCTTTAGGTGTTGCTATGATGGCCGCAGGAGCCAGTGCCATGACTATGCAAGCAGATCTAATGACTAGAGAGTTTTCCCGTAAGAAACAGGCCGATCTTAATACTGAAAAAGTAAAAACATTTGAAGAGCTAGGTTTTGCAAATATTGGCTCTTCAGATAATGTCTCAAGAAGTTGGTTCTGGACTATTTTTGAAGCGGTATCAATTATTCCTCTTATTGGAATTACCGCCCGCTCTGTTCGTGTGGGAACAAAGATGACCTATCTCTTTGCGGAAAATACACTTAAGAGCGGTCTACGTCAGGGAATAAAGGTGACAGGACGCTCAAGTGGTACGGTTTATGCTGAAGCAGACGTGGCCTTTTCTCGCTTAGTTCTTGGCTTTTCTACGCCATTGGCCCAGGCCAAAGAAGTTACCAAAGCGCTAGGGAAGGGCTCTATTGCATTGAAGAATGCTCTTCTTAATGCTGGAAAAGCAGGAGTTAACCCTAAAGTGGTTTCACGTGCAATAAAGCGCATTAGAAATCTTCATAAGTTATATCGTCAAGGAAAGATATCTCTTGTCGCAATGACACGAAAAATTGGAAAAATAATTTTTGGTGTTCAAGGTGTTGCTAAAACTTATGTATCTAAAGTCGCAGTAACAGAGACTGTAGAGAATATTGATAAGCAAACGGCAAAGACTGTAGCAGATTACTTTGCTGGAAACCCTAAAGGATTTCACTTTCTTATGAACGAATACGCTAAGAAAGTTCCCGGTGCAATTAAATCAATGGAAAGGTATGAAAAAGGAACTTCGCTTATTGGAAAGATAGCACTTCTTCCTTGGATGAGAAACGGAATAAGAAGTATCAGAAGTTCACATCTTTCTAAGTATGCTGATAATATTTTGAGAATGGAAAGAGAAACTGCTGAACTTGTAGCAAAGAATGGTAATCTTGAGGACTATATTCTTAGGAATGTCGATGAACTTACTGATATTTTTAAAGATATTCCTATGAGAAAGCGCGAGCTTCCTTATATGTTCTTTATCCAAGGGGGACCCCACCTAGGAAAAAGTCTAAGCTCAATAAGTGCTCGTGGAGTGAATAAGGCCACCTATTGGGCCTCAAATGGGCTTGTTATGAGAAAGTTCTTTAATGCACGTTCTCGTCTGATTTATGAAAGTGCTAAATCACAGGCCAAATCAATCTTAGGGTTATCTACCTATGTTTCAGCAGAAACGGCATTAGAGACTTTTAAGAACTTTCAGTTTAGTGTTGCTAATGCTGCTGCTAAGGCCGGAGATACCGCTGGAACTGAGATTTTAGAGCAGTATACTAAGCTTGAAGATAAACTAGTTAAGGAAGTTTACCAGTCAGTAAAACAATATCTAGACTCTTCAAAGTTAGTACACTTGAAGGATGGTGTTGTTGGTGGAAAGAAGAGGTTATTAAATGGAGTTTCTAAATTGGATGAAACTGCACTGAAAAAGATCATCTTTTCTCCTGAATCTGAGCAAGAGAAGGCCCTTGGAGTTGTAATTTGGTCTATTCTTCCTGTAGAGAAACTCTTTAAACTCGATGAGATGGGAGATGTTGCTCACAGAGTGATCAGAGAATTGGCCAACTATGAAAATGTAGGGGAGTACGAGAAGCTTCTCAATGCTTTCAAGGTACTTGTTATCAAACGTGATCCAGGCGTTGTAGAAATTATGTAAAAAAAAGGAGTAGAATGATCTACTCCTTTCTATCTTATTTAATTTTTGTATACATTACTTTTTAAAGAAACAGCTTTTTTCTTCAATGCTTTTCACACGAGACATAACGAGTTCTCTTTGCTTTGAATCTTTAATGGCCTCAGCTCTTCCTTCAAGGACATCATAGAAAGCATCTTTTCTGCTTCCAAGGTCTCCTGCATCGTCAGCCGCTTTATTAAGAACTTCTGTGAGTTCAACAAGAAGATCATTATCCATATCACTGTTGCTAAAAGAGTTCCAGAATTTATGTGGATTTGCTGGGCTAAAAAGATCGACTCTGTCGCCTTCTTTTGAAAAATTCATAACAGCTTCGATAAATTTTCTCTGAACTTGAGTTGCTGGAGATGACTTATCGGCCATGGCCAAGAAAATGGCCAGAGCTTCTTTATCTCCCTCGGTAACAATATCACTTGATACTTTAGAGAAGTCTCCAAGACCAAGTCTTTCCATTCTATCAGAAATAAACTGATTAAGCTTTCTTGGAGAGTTGGGAATAACATTCTTGTTAATAAGCTGAAGTACTGACTCATCTGTGATTTCTTTGAGAGCGACTTTTACACCCTTTGCCGCAAGTGGACCTGCTGCACATTCGCCACAAGCTGTAACGAGAGAACCTTTCACTCCAGCAAGAAGCACAAGGTTATTTAGGAGGCTCGCGATATCTTCTTGGGTTACTTCATCTTCTGATTTATTCAGGATCTTGGCCAATTCAATTTTAACTTCTCTGTTTGCCGGAGTATTTTCAATTTCACCAATCGCCTTAAGCAGTCCATCTTTAGGGATTACATCAGTATCACCAATAAGCGACTTAATCGCGAGTTCAAGTTGTGATTGAGCAGCTCTTGCATTTGCCTTTTCGAAACCATTTTTAGCTAGAACCTTCATGAGTCCAGTTTCACTAAGTAAAAGATCAATAACTTTTCCACCAGCGGCGTGAACCTGGGAAATAGAGAGTAGTGTAGTTAATAGAAGAACTTTTTTCATGATGAATCAATCCTATTTAGTAGTTGCTAAAGTTCGTATTGCAAATGCATTATAAAATTCTAGGTAAATTATCGGATCAAATCTGCCAAAGCTTTAGAATAAATTCCTTTAATTATTCTCTTCCAGCTTCCGATAACTCACTTATATGGCCAATGTCTGAAAATGAAGCCGTTTTTGCGGGTAACCTATTGAAATTAACTAGATTGATTGCAATATTCACCATAGTGATCTTCTCTCCATTTGCGAGTGCTGCCCAGGAGTTAATGGAAATTGGTCGCGACCATTATAAAGTAAATATTGAATACGACTCTTCTGAAGAGATGATTCGTTTAAAAGTTAAGAACGACTCCCTCGCCAAGTCAAAAAATTGGGGTGGTCCTTACTCTGTTGCTTCGCCACAAGATGTACAGGCAACTCTAGAACAAATAAAGAACTTCTTAAAGGCATACAAAGTTGAAAGTGAAGATATCGATTCAGTTGTAAGTCGTGTAGGAGAATTCAAATACATTTCCCGGATCAGTTGTGGTTCACTTCATTTTTCAGTAGAAAGTGGAATTAAAGCTGATCAAAGTAAAATCAATTCTCTTTTGGGAGAAATCGTTAAAATAACAAACTTTGAAAGAGAAGACTTGATACCCTCTCGCTCTTTACTTATTGATACTTTCAATATTGGAGAAGAACAGAAAATTCAGTTGAGAATGGTTCTCGATCAAAATGGAAACTTCATGAGTTTTTCATTTGCTAAAGATACGGGAACAATGGAAGGATATAAGTGGTATACAAAAGGAAACTCTGTTTATCTAAAAGATTTACGTGGAGACGTTGTTCTTTCAATTGATTTAGAGCATTTCAATATTAAGAATGACTCTTCTAATGAAGGGGGACTCATTCTTGTAAAGGGTCCTCGAAAAGACTCAATTGAAAATGAAGAGAGAACCTATGCTAGATTGAGTCCTGTAAGGCAAGCGAATGGATCTTCTTGGAAGATTGATCGTTATAATACTCAACATTTTAGAGGAAATGTTGCTAAAAATGGAGTGGCCCTCTCTAGTACCTTTGCGAAACATACTCCCATTGTTCAACTTCATGGTTCAGATATTTACTTTCCAAAAGTGGATTTAGATAAACTTCTGAGCCGCTTCAATAAAAAAACATTTTCTGCACTAAGCGCCTCTGATATTGAGGACTCCTATAATGAGTGTATGGGGGAGAGAACAAGTCTTGCCCAAGAACAAATTAATTTTGGTCATGCAGATATTGATGTTGTCGAAGCTGATAATATTACATTCTGTGAACGCCTTTCTCTTGTCGACCAAAAGGAATTTCGAACCAATGTCACCTATCGATCTTGCCTGCTTGAGGAAGACGTCATGATCACTGAAGAAGGATTTCAATTTTTAAACTTTGGCTTCCTTTCTCAGGTAACGGATCAGCAATTTGAAGCGATCGTTGATAAGTGTAAATCTGAGTCCGAATTCACTGAGGCCCGATCGGCAGTATTGCAAGGCTTTGATGACGCTGGCTTAATTTTGAGTTCAGAGGAAAGGAAAACTTTTCAATCTGAGTTGAATGTATGTTTTTCTCAGTTCGGTGTCGATGTCTGTAAAGAAAAAGGTGTGAAATGGATTGGTAATCAGTCTATGATCAAATTCTTGGAAGAGAAGAGTAATACGAAAAGTAACTGCTCTTACTCCCTTGTAAAAGATGATTCAAATGATAGCTTTCAAGCTTGCTTTGATAAGACAGTGCTTTCGACTCTCAATACCTATGGGAAGGACTTTTTTAGAGAGGGAAGCCATTCTTTCACTAATTCGGGAATTTCCTATAGTGATGAAGATTTTGAAATCGCCCATGAAAGATTTAAGGCGTGTATGATTGAAAATCTTAAGTCTGAGAGTAGCTTCTTAGATCAAAGAGATAAGTGGTATCAGTATGAGCAGGAATGTTTGGCCGATTCTTTAAAGGTCAAAATAGCTTCTTCTTTAAAAGATCAGGCCTATAAAAAAGTTGATGAGCTGATGGGGTGGATGGAAGATGAGAAAATGCTCTCTGATCTTATCTCTGCCCTTGATCTTGCCATTGACAATATTATTGATGAGGCAAAAACCTTAAGCTCTTATGAGGAGATTAAGGAGTTGGCCGCTATTGAGACCTACTCTCTTATTTCATCCCATTATCTAATGGATAAAATAAATTCAGTGAATAAGGATTCTTTTCGTGACACCGTTGAAGTCTTTTTATTGGGTGCGGGCGAGTCAACGGATTCACTCATGCCCTCCCTGAGGATGACACAGCGTAGTGTTCAAAGAAGAATTAAATCTCAGATCGAGAGGCTTGCTCCCCGTGAAAGATTAACTTACGTGAAGAACTTATTTAAAACTACTGAATTGAATGCCCTATCTCTTCCTGCTGGTGATGAAAAAAGCAATGATGGGATCATTCAACAACGCACACTTTCCTCACGTAAAAAATGCCTAGATGAAGTTAGTGTTGCTCAAAATATAAACTTCTCTGAAGAAATGAAAGGATGCTCCCAAAATTCTGCTGCCAATCTCATTCTTGAGCGCTCAAGGGTTGAATTTGAGAAAGAAGTATCATCTCACTTTTTGGTGGAAAGTGATCGCTCTAATGAAATCCTTAGTGTCTTAACTGAATTAAAGAGCTGTCTTCAGCAGTATACGTCTCGTGATTATTATTCTCATGGAAAATATGAAGTTCTTATGAAAGGCTGTCAAACTTATGCTCATCTGCAGTTGAGGCAAAATATTTCTCGGGAAAAACTCAAGTCATATCGACCCATTGTGAATGATCAATGGGATGTGTTTGATCAATGTGGGCAAAATGTTGTGGCCAATATCGATCATAAGGTAAGCACTCTTCCAAGCGAGTATAGACTTGATGAAGTGAGCTCTATCTCTAATACTGAATATAAGGATCAGTATTTATTGGCGCTCTCTATGAAACATGAATCACTATTAAGTGAGATGAAAAATTGCGAAGAGAAGCTTGATCAATCTATTGTTCTTGGAGTGAAAAACTATTTTATCGAAAAAGTACCTTCATTAAGTGGTCTTGCCGACTCTGAGAAGGACAAGAGTGTCTTGGCAAACTTTTTTGACGAAGAACTCATCTCTCAAATTCTAAAGTTTCATAAGATCAATGACGCCAAAGAAAAGGGGGCAGGGATAGACTTAGGAGCTTTGGTTTCTGAAGAAAGGGTGGTCACTTCTGAGTTTGGTGTATCTTCTCTAACTAACTTCCTTGATACACTGGGATCTTTTTTCAATAAAGGATTCATTTATGATGAAGCAGGGATGAGAACTGAAGTTGTTGTCTTTAAATCTGAACTTAAAGACTTCCTTCGCTGGTATAACTCTAATCCTAATAAAGTAACCGTCAGAGAGGCCAAGGACTTCTTTGGTCAATCTCAGTTAGGAGAGCACTTGGCCTTGGCCGTGGTAAGTGAACAGGTTTATACCAAGTTTACGGGTGGTATCAATGAAATGAGAGGCGAAGAAGTAAGAGAGTTCTTTAGTAAGACCAGTTGCAAAACCTATTGGAGCTGTTTTGAAAAAGAAAAGGGAAATGAAAAGCTTAGAGAACGTTATGACTCGATGATGGCAAAATATGATAATTTACTTGATCTTACAAAAACGATGACCTCTTCCTATGATTTTCGACGCATTATTCGCCCTGACACTACTGCTGGCGAAAAAGTAATTGAAAAGGCCCATGACGCTGTACTGGCACCAGCTGTGTTAGGAGTTCAGGCCAGTGCAGGTGCACAGCAAGAGCTTATGGATAGCTTGGGTGAGGCGATCTTGGCCGATAATACAGATGGCGGTTTTAGCGAGCGCTTTGTGGAAGAAGTTGTGTCCCATAGCCTAAAAGAAGAGGAGTCATCCAAGTCTACTATTGGAAAGTGGCTCTTCTATGATCAAGGTGACTTTGAGTGGGATAGTTTAAGAAAGACTAAAAGCGGACAAGAGGCACTTAACTATTATGCCCGCTTTATAATGCTGCCTCGAATGCTTGGCCAACGCCAAAAGCGCTATATGCGAAACTTGAGGCAAACTCAATTCGAAAAATTGATGCGCCAAGCACAATCAGAAAACGAACATTAGTTCGGTTAATATTTAATATTAGTTTTTCTTTAGATTTAATAATTCCAGTACTTTATGGATTCAATTTTCATTGCATCCCCCTTTTTTGGTTGATACATTTCCATTTCGAAATAAACCAACTTTGGGTTAGATGCTGTGATTACTTTAAGAAAGAGAATTTCATTAAGGGTTTTAGAAGTGAGTTTTACGCTCACTTTTTTAGCTACGCTCATTTTCTTTTCAACACCTATTTTGGCCAACCGGACTCTAGGTTTGGCCGACTGGCAGAGAACTCAAGTTTATTACGAAGACTGTCAGAACTTGAAGAATATTGTTATTAAAGAGCGCTATTCTGTTGAGTGTTTTACTAACTACCATCACTTTAACTCTGATGCTGTATCGAAGTATTACGAAGAGAGTAATGCTAGTGGCAAGTATATTGAGATTGGCGCTTTCAATCTTTGGCATCCCGGTTCAGGAGCTTCTCCTTATAAAGACTACAAGATAATTGCTAAAATCATGAATGGATTTGACCTTGTTTCTGGCATGGAACTTCTTCCTGTTATTTCTTCAGATCAGCAAAATAATGAAAGAGTTGCAAAGTTCGTTGAGGATACAAAAGCAAAGATATCGGTTCTTGAAGGTGATAGCTCAAATGAAGCAATCGAAAAGTTAAAAGAGCTCTCTGAAAAGTTAGTCCAGGCCAGTAGTCTTTATAGAGCACCTGGATATTTAAAAGTCTTAGATGAACTGAGAAACTTAGATCCAAGTTGGTCCCTTCTTCTCGCTCCGAGTGGTGAAGCTGCCGATGAGAGCTATACACATGAGCTTGTAGGGTTTTATTATCGAAGCTCCAAAGTAAAGCCAAAAGTTAATGAACATTGCGATAAATTTAGAAAGAAGAGTCATGGAACTTCTTTTGCCTGTTACCCAAAATTAACAAAGAGCTGGTATGGAAAGAGCATTCGTCAGGTCTTTTCAAGAAGACCATTCTTAGGCTCCTTTCAGACCGGCAGTTTTGATTTTACTGTACTTACTTCCCATATTGTCTTCAATACTCCCGCAGATGAAGGGGGAATGGAGAGGGTGCTACAACCAAGTTTTGGCGTGAGCGATTATAAAGAGTTAGGAAGTGGGGCCAATAAAGCAAACTTTGCACGTTTGGCCGAAATGAAAGTTATTCTCGAGATGATGAATAAAATCAGATCAGAGTCTCAAGAAAAAGATATTCTCTTCATTGGAGACACTAATCTTGAAGCCTCCAATGAGCAGTGGAATAACTTGATGAAGTCTTTTCCAGGAGGAAAACTCTTTATTGATGAGCCCACTACCTTAAGTACAAAGCGCTTTCTCTCTACGGGTGAGGAGACAAATGGCGTGGCCAGTGATTATGATCATGTGATTATGGATCTCTCTGAAACGAGTGAATGCGTGAAAAGTAATGGGGAGCTCTCTCCAAGAGTTGGAAACTTCCTAAAAGGGCAAATTCGTAAAGCGATCGATAAAGAATATCGTTACCGTTTAAAGGGAACGAATCAAGTCGATACATCACGTGAACTTAAACGTGAAAAGAAAATTAGTCAGTATACTAATATTTTAGAGAACACGCTCACAATTAAGCGTGATGAGATTGCTGTTGAAGAAAATGATATTGATGGTGAAGTAGAAGACTTTGATAGCCGAGTTTTTAAACAGCAACTCGAAGACGACAACTATTATAGATACTTTAAAGAAGTCGTCTCCGATCACTTTCCCATTTATTTTTCTTGTAAAGGTTAGAGGCTGTCTTTTACCATTTGACTGGCCAGCTTACCCTCAAAGCGTCCTTTGATTTGTGGTTGAAGCTCTTTCATAATCGCTCCCATATTGGGACTTTCTAAATTGCTTTTTATTCCATCAATAATCGCCTGTACTTCTTCGCGAGTGAGTGGTTGAGGTAAGAACTTCTTCATGACTTCGATTTCTTTAAGGGTCTGCTGATGCATAGGGTGTTCAGTCGGAAAATTGACAAGAGAGTCTTTCAATTTCTTGTCATGCTTAATGACTACATCCATTTCGTCTATAGGCTTCGAAGAAGTCGAGTTTTCCATAAGCATAGACTTTAAATAACGAAGCGCTTGAAGGGTTTCCTTTTCTTTGGCCTTCATGGCCTCCTTGATATCTTGATTAATTTGATCGATGAGTTTATTTTCCATATATATCCTGTCACAATGATTAATAGTGGCCTTATTTAAACAGAAATCTAAAAGGATGACCATGATAACGATAAAGAAAATACTTTTATTTACTCTAATATTCACAGCTCATTCGGTTTTGGCAGAAGAAATTGGCCGAGTGGATACAGCATTTAAATTACTTGGAGCTAATCACAGTATAGTTATTGAGGCCTTTGACGACCCTCTCGTCGAAGGTGTTGCCTGCCATTTGAGTCGGGCCAAAACAGGTGGGATCAAGGGAAGTCTTGGATTAGCAGAGGACCGTTCAGATGCTTCTATTGCCTGCCGTCAAGTAGGACCTGTAAAGTTTAAAAGTAAATTAAAGCAAGGCGATCGGGTCTTCACCAAACGAACTTCTCTTATATTTAAATCTATGCAAGTTGTGCGTTTTTACGATGCCAAGAGGAATACTCTTATCTACTTAGTCTATAGTGACCGAGTGATTGAAGGCTCTCCTAAGAATTCTATTTCAACGGTCCCTATTCTTCCTTGGAAGTAGGGAGATCTCAAAAATCGCCCATTTTTATGGGCGGCCCTTCTCTTTTTCATTTTTCAATAAGTGCTTGATATAAGTACTATAAGCACCTTGCGCTCGAAAGAACTGCTAAATATTTAGGTTCAAAAGTACGATAAAACGATAGAGGACTAATCTAGTCGCCTAAACTTTAGATCATAGTTGAGTGCAAATGAAAAAGTTTATTTCTAAATTAATTTGTATCCTAACCATTTTTTCAATGGCCTCGAATGCTTTTGCTGGCGACTTCTTTAAATACAATAGTCAGAGAAAACTTATTCTCCCCAATCCAACCGCAGATTTTAAAAGTTTATCAGATGATGAAAGAACTCGTTTTTTAGATGTTATAGATCATGATGATTTAAAGCAGGCTATCGGCGAGGACTTGGTAGATACTTTCGCAAGTGATGCCGATTGGTATGATGGTATTCTTGGTTGGCGTAACGGATATAAAGACGACGTACAAAATAATATGAAGAAGATCATCGAAAAAATTGATGAGCTTCAAAATGATCCCAGTAAAAGTGCTCTCTTTCACGAGTCTAGAGAGGATGAGGATTTTAATTTCTATGGTCAAATGGATCCTCCTGGAACTCCAGAGTTTTGTTCTGCCTATCCTCAAATAACAAAGAATAACGTTGATGCTTTCTATGAAGGTGATGATCGTGTTGAAAACGGACTCGCTTATAGGGGTTGTTTTGGTCAAGAGCAGATCTCTGTTCCTGTGAAGGAGCTTGTCTCTGACTACGCTAAGATTAGTGACTTCATGATGAAGGAAAAGGAAAATAAGGCACTTGATCATATGCTTGGCCTTGTTGCTAATGCCATGCTAGACAAGCGCCTCCTTTATAAAGGTCTCTATGAAAACTATCCTGATATGGATCGTGGAATAAAGAGTTGTTTAAGGAATAAGTCTTCGAAGTTTCCAAGTTTGGCCAAAGTATTGAATCGTATAGAAGATGAAGAAAATCCTTCTGAGATGCAAACAAGAAATCCACAGCTTTTGGATAACTATGACAATTTCAATGCTACTTTGGCCCTCGTAGCTAAAAACCATATCGATAAGAGAAATACTTTAAGATAAGAGTACGATCGTCTTTCACAGCCTATTGGGGGGGGAAACCCTTGTCGTAATAAAGCTGGTGCTAAGAGAACAAGTTGTATCGAGGCACAGAATCAACGTAAAGAAAGAAGAAGACAAAGAGCAAGAGAGGCGAAAGAAGAACTGGATAAGCAAGAATCTTATCTGCAAGTTTTAATGAATGAAAGTCCGGCCCTTTTTCAAGTTGAAAATATGGGAGGATATTGGGCCGGAGCTGAAATGCGTATTCAGCCAACGGACTATTTAAGTTCATTCATGGATGTTGAAGGAGCAGATAAGCTGGCGAGTCTTATAGATGAGCAGGTAACGAATGTTCCTGAGGGAAAGAGTTATCTTGAAGTAAGAAGTGCTGCGATAGAAAAGCTAAGTTCGGATAACCAAGGCTTAATGGAGTCGTTTTATTCAAAAGTAAAAGATAATAGTGCTGTTAATCAGAGTGGAAATGATGCTGTCTATAAGCAAATTAATCAACTAGATGAAAGTTTAGCAGCCGTTTGCGAAAATGATGGTGAATCCCTTCACCAATATACTGAGATGTATCCTGGTATTTTAAATACTGCGGCCAATAGCCAAGGATCGAAAGACAAGGCCATTGAAGAAGTTAAAGATGTCCAAGCCGGTCTTTGCTCAATGTACCGTAAAGACCCTCCTGATAGAAACGAGGAACCAAGTCTGGCCAAGAAAGTGATTGGTTATGGTCTCATCGGTGGAGGTGTCATTCTTGGTGTGGCCACTTTTTGGACAGGTGTTGGGACGGCCGCCGGGGTTGGTATTGCTGCCGCTGGATCGGCCATGGCCTTAGGTGGTAGTACTGTTTTTGGCGTGCATGCCTATGGTAACTATACTGACGCAAAAGTTCGCGAACAAAATGGACAGGCCATGATGTCTACCTCATGGGGTGATGTTCGTAAATTGATTGAAGCTCGAGAAGATCGAGTTAACGCAAGAAATGATGTAATAACAGAGGCGGCTTTCGCTGCTCCTGACTTAATTGGTTTGGGCCTACTCGCAAGATCAGCAAGAGTGGCCAATACCGCCGCTAAAGGTGGAGGGGCTCTCGCTAAAGCGGGATCAAATCTACCTGTTGCTCCACATGGTGGTGGTGCCCTTGCCCTAGTTGATGATGCGGGCAAGCTTGCCGATGATGCTGCGGATGTAGCTGGAGCAATCACTAAGGTTGGACCAGAAACATTTGGAGATGCACGCTTTATCGTTAACTCTGATGGAGTTGTCGCAGATCTTGCGGAATCCGCAGGTCGAGGTGCTGGCAAACTCTCTGATGATGGAGTAAGGGCGCTGCCCGCTCCAAGTGTTGCAGATGACGGAGTAAGGGCCCTGCCCGCTCCAAGTGTGGCAGATGATGGAATAAAGGCACTACCCGCGCCATCAGTTGTCGATGATAGCGTTAAGGCGCTGCCTGCTCCAAAGGATCTAGATCTTCCAGCTGTCTCTCGTGATACGCCTAGACTTGGAAAGACTGGTGATACTCCAAGGTTACCCAAGGTGGATGAGCTAAGGGCTTTGCCAGCTCCTTCAGTTGCCGATGAGGGGATTAAGGCCCTTCCGGCCCCAAAAGTTGCTGACGACGGGGTAAAGGGGTTACCGGCACCAACGAGGGCCGACACTCCTG
>JBFHGF010000005.1:0-22113 GCA_041583335.1 Bacteriovoracaceae bacterium | reverse complement strand
TAGTCGTGAAGAGCACTGTGGTACCTGGAACCACGGATCGCGTGGTAGGGCCCATCCTGGAAGAAGCGTCCGGCAGACAACTCGGAGAAGCGCTTGGCCTTGGCGTGAATCCGGAGTTCCTTACCGAAGGGACTGCAGTGCGGGACTTCATGGATCCGGACAGGATTGTCATCGGCGGCGCAGACAAAAAGACCCTTGCCGTACTTGAAGAAATGTATGCTTCGTTTTCGGGTACGAAATTGATCCGAACCGGCAACTCCACAGCCGAGATGATCAAGTATATGGGATTGGTGCTTGGGGCAGTGGAGAAACCATTTTTTCTCGCTCCAATACGGGCTCTGATCCCAGAGAAGGAAGATTCTTCAATCCTATTATTGGGATGGCGCTTTCTTGTTACGGAGATAGTTGTAGTAATGCCCTGGATAATAAGGCCATTACTATTGAGACATTTTTAGATGACTTTAGTTTAACGGAAGCAGACTTTGAAATTCCTCGCTTTCCCGTGCGTGGCTCCGAATTCTTGTCCACAGGAATGTCAGAGATGAACGTCTTTACTCGCTACAGTCTGCCTACTAACGTAGATCGTGACCAAAGTTATTTTGATACTCTTACTCCAAACGGCTCTGGAGGAGGAACATTTAACTGGGCGACGATTAACCTCACAACGGATACGACTCTTGTTTTAAGGCGGGCGTATTGGGAGCTTAATCGGGATAGTTCTAATAGTGACGGGCTTTATATGTATAATTTTGGCGAATCCTCCAGTGGAATAGGTACAGGACGCTATACTGGTGTGATTGGGCAAGAAGGTAATATATCTCAGCAAGGGGTCACCAAAAAGAAAGGCTTTCGCTGCGTCGTTAAATTTGACGAGCAAATCTACTAGGGAAAAGGGAAGAGATTGATCATGATACAAAAGAGTTCTTTTGTACATTTAGGGAAGTCGATCAGCTTATTTCTAAGTTATGGCCTCCTCTTGCTCTTAGTTTCTTGTAATCCCATGGGAGATAATAAGGTCGAGATCCTTACTCAAGGGGCCCTTGATCCGGTCGAGTTTAGAGTCGTGGGGGGAGAAGATCAAGGTGAATTCTTAGTCGGAAGTGATACGCGCTATTTTACGCTAGAGCTTAAAAATAATAATCGCTTTGAAATTTTCAATGTGTCCCTAGAAGTTGATCCATTTAGTACTGCGGCCATGAAATTTGCCAATAATGCCGATGGAAAATCTATATCTCCTGGGTTTGGAGGTACTTGTCAGTCAAAAGTTCCCGCCGGAACGACCTGTACTTTTATAATCGAGTTTACTCCAAGTTTTTCAGGAGAATTATCTCAAAATTTTAAAGTTACCTACAGTAATCTGATCAATACACTGACAGAAGAAGCCAAAATCACGCTTCTTGCTGGTGAGGCGGCCAGCTTAAGTTTCATCGATGATGTGGTCAATTATGATTATGGTTATATGGAAAGAACTGAGCCACAGAAAATAACGAAGAAATTAACGGTGGTTAATAATGGTGGATTAACTGCAAGAAATATTAATTTTGGTGTTCTCTATTCTCATAATTCTGATGCTTTCTTGGTTAAAGATAATACCTGTGGTGAGAGTTTGGCCGCAGGTGAGCAATGTACACTTATCGTTGATTACTTACCCCAGAACTATGGCCCAGGTGCACCGGATGGAAATGAAGAGGTTACCTATACCTGTAACCCTCGCTTTGATTATATTCGTGACCCTGAAGGGGGAAAAGGGGCCCTTACGGCCTACTTTACAGCTTTATCCACTACGATTGAAGGAAGGGTTCTTTCCTCGGGAATTAACCAAATTGAGTATACAGAGTTGACGGTTGGAAACCGTGAAACAAAGACGGTAAAAATTCAAAACTATGGCTATAAAGAGGCCATCGTTCACTATGTTGAAGTCTATGATGCCTCAGATGTGAAAGTGGCCACATGTATAAAGATTGATGGCCAAAATGAATTGGTGTGCCAGGACCCTGCAACAACAGCTGTTGATGGTAGTGCTCTGGCATTAGCTGATTTTCCTTTAAGGATTTCCGATACCTCGGGTTGTGTTAATTTGTACACAGAGCTCGATTATACTCGTGATGAACTTGGAAATCTGAGTAATCCTAATTTAGAGATGCTGGCCGGAAAGACCAATTCGGCAGTTGGGGGAAGTTGTTTCTTTGATTTGACCTTTTGGCCAAGTGTCACTCATCAAACTAATGGTAATGTCAATGATTACAAACTACGTATTAAGTTTGATAGTACATGGAAGAATAATATCACGATGTATGGTGAAGATAACACTTCTGATTATCAATTCATCTTCTCTGATGCCAGCTGGTTATCGGCGGCAAAAATAGAGGTGAGTGAATATAAGTATGGTACGAGTACGGATTATACAAGAGAGACGGGGACGGCCGAAAATGTCTTCCTCTATGATTTGGGACGAATTGCCCTTATTTCTAATAATGCCTACAAGCAAGGGGTTAAAATTAGTTTTAAAAACCTGGGCTATACCGATGCTGTTGTATCATCGGTAACAGATGGGAAAGCAACTCCCAATATCTTAACGGAAGATACCAGCGATCTGAACCCTTACTATTTAAGTACCGGCCATGTGGGATGTACTGTTGTTAATGCCATAGGAGGGGATTGTAATATTCGTTTTAACTTGGCCCCCATGGCCTCGAGTTTAACCGGAACTGCCGCCCAAGCTGAAGAAAATGGGAATATGTTTGATGTGCTCAATACCTATCCCAATCAGTATAAGAAATTCATCATCAATTACAAAGATGGAACGACTTATAATGATGATGGATCTTTAAGGGCCGATCGCAGTGTTGAGGTATGGTCCCGCGCCCTTTTGGTAAGAAAGGGATTTCTGGTTTTTTCAAGCACTGACTCTATACAAGGAACTGATAAGAAAATGGTAGGCGATAGTGCAGTCTTCCATCATGTCCTACTTAAGAATGCTGGGACTGGTGGAATTCCGGTGATTGAAATGGTTAATGGTTTTGATCTCGCGGGAGCTAGCTTTAAAGCAGCTGGCTTACCCTATCCTTATGCGATCATTGATCGGCCAGATGTTGATGGAGATGCCGATGGATTCTTCGATGGGGAGGCCGGAGCCGAGAAGGATTGCTATGATCTTGTCGTTGCTCAAGATGCGCCACTTCCTTTTGTCACGCCTGGCTCCAATGCAAGTTCAATTCTTGACGCCGGTCAGAGTTGTTCGCTAACGGTAAAGTATCAGGCCAGAGGCAATGATATTCTCCCTTTAGTTGATTACCAAAGTACTACACCGGTAGAGTGGGATCGCTTCTTTGATTCGGATTATCAAAATGATCATGAATTATGGGAAGAAAAATATTATTCCGCTTCTTCTCAGCAACTTACTTTTCGTTATTATGATGGTGATGGCGTTTCCGATGCTGTTAACGGCTATTACCCTGATGAGGAAGGTTACGGAAATTACTATCAAATCTCTGGAGGAACGGAAGGATTCTATAATATAGATGGACGCATCCTTGAACCAGGAAGACTTATTCCCGTATCTCCCTTACCGATGGTCAGCTCCGTGATTTGTCGTGATGAAATCAACCTTCCTGCCTACACGGTAGTGGCCCCTGAATGGGGAGATGATATCGCTGCCGAGACGATTCCTGAAGTCTGTCGTGACTTTAGTGTGGGGAAATCAAGCTTTCCCGCTTCTAATTGGTCCGCTACTGCAAATTATGTGCGAACTAATAATGCTGGTTATGATTATATCTATCATGCAGGTTACTTTGCTGCGGGAAGTACCTATGATTTATCTTTCAGAGTTGAGGAAAGAGGTAATATCGGTGTGACTAATGCGACTCATTCCTATACTGGAGATACAAGCGTTCTTAACTGGACTAATCCTTGGAGCAATCCTATAAGTAATTATTCGAATAGAAATATTTCGTTAAGTTTTACCCCTGCTACAGATGGTCTCTATAGCACTGACCTTGTTATCACATACAATAACGGTGAGACAAATTTAACCGATATTAATACTCTGGCCATGTCCAATCAACAGGTAACCTTTCGCATTAAAATTATTGCAGAGGCCTTACCAACAGGTGTTGATAATATTGCCCTTAGCGTGCAAGATTACGCCGTTACTTATGACTCCGCTACAGAGACGGTTGATGATACGGGAACGAAGGGCAGCCCCTACAATATTGGCCTCTTTCAAAGAACATCTGATATGACCGGCAATGGCACTTCATTCTATGCCATTCGTGAGTCTGCCGTTTATGATAAGAAAGTTTTTACCTTCACCAATAATTCGGGAAGTGCTCTGACGAATTTTCAATTCAATATCAAGACATCGGTCAATGCTAATGGTTTTGGTGCTCCCAGTGGGACAGGAATTTCAATATTTGAAAATAACTGTATGAATATTACCCTCAATGCAGCAGCAAGTTGTACGGTAACTATGCACTTTCAGGCCAGTAAAGACGAGGCTGATTCAAGAACAGTCTACGGGGCCGTGGTTTATGGAATGGGAGGGATTGCCTTTCAAATGAAGAATTTTATTATGGACTTTGGAGCGGGAGATCCTGCTACCCTTGAAACCTTACCTAAAATTGCCACTAAAATTATTAAAGACCCTGATAATAAGAATATTACCTCGATACCCCTCAACCTTGGGCTTTATACTGATGCTGGGCACCCTATTGTAGACTCATATCCCACTGATCGCTTTTCTAAGTCTAATGTTCGAATAGCTAATATTTCTTCTGAGAAGGCAAGCTTCTTGGCCCAGTGGGAACTCTTTGGAGGCGGGGCGCCTCTTCCAGGGACTACGTGGGTTGAAATTTATAATACAAATGGTATATCGGTTGAGGCCAATCGTGTATGTTTCTTTGGGGATGATGAAGGAGCGGGAATACCTGAAGAGGAGAAGGGCTTCAATAGTACTACTGCTGGTGCGTGCCGCCTCAATCTTCATATCGATTTGGATGATACCTATTTTGGAGTAGAACTCGATACCGCCTTCACCAATTTTAAATTGCGCTACTACAATAATGGTAGGGCCTCCTATGATGAGATGATTTTTCACTTCACGGGATTTGTTGAGCCGAATAAGTCTCAAATGGTCGATACTAGTATTTCTAATGTTAATGCCACAAACGACGGAACTCTTTATTTGGAATGGAATACAGCAGAGCCCGCAAACTCTTCTTGGGGAGCGATTACCGGTTATCGCGTTTTCTATGCGACAACAAAGAATAGTTTAAATAATATTTATACCGCGACAACTTATGCCGATACCTTTGATGAATTCATTGAAATATCGGGACTCATTCCTGGGCGATACTACTATCTCAAAGTGGTAACCTTAAGACAGACTCCTGGCGGTAAAGAGTTTATTTCAGATATTACAGGATCAATTAAAGAAGTAATTATTCCACCAAGTGGCTATTTCTATGATTATGATGCTCAAGTGCTCATTGCCAGAGATAAGTCCTCCGGCGGAGGACCAGACCTAAAAGATGAGGGGAATGCTGTTTGTGCCAGTGATGTGGTAACGGTTTCCGAAAATGGGGTGGTGAAGAATAAACCGATGAAACTTATAGACTCCGCTATTTGGGATATCATAACCTCGGATGATAATAATAGTGATTATGATACGGACATAACACCCCACTGGTTAAGTGACAATCCGGTTGATATCTCCTTTCTTTTTCCTGACTTTTCTTGTTCGGAAACTTCAGGCGATGATGGTGCAAGTAGTTTCTACACCAAGGATTGCTCCGACTGTTCTTGTAACTCTCTCTCTATTGTGAAAGGGGGAGATGGTATGTTCTTACCACCTGGTTCGACTATTTATGTGGATGGTACGGCCATGTCGGCATTTTTTCGCTGCTATATTGATCAATAGAGGAACTTAGCAGTTTTAGGGATTCAGGGAAAAATTTCCCTCCATCATTTTCTCACTCTTGCAGGCATAATAAGTCTATGATTTCTCGTGCTGCGATTTTTTCATTCATTCTCATTAGTGCTATTGCGACTCTTTACGCGCAAGAGGGGAAGGCCGTTGCTGTTGAGCCCGCACCGGTAGAAGAAAGAGAAGTGGTTAAGTATAATATCGGTGTTAAGTCGAGCTATACCGATACGATTACAGAGACGGAGAAGAATTATATCAAGAAGAATATCTTTGAAGTTCTGATGCAAACGAATCGTTTCAATATTATTCTTGGCCATCAGTATAAGAAAACGCAGAGGAATAATCTCTTTAGTTTAACGCTGCAAGTAACGGATGCTCCAAAACTGAATGGCCAGCGAGATAATGACCTCAATGTGAAGCTCATCTTAAAAGATGAAGTAGAGGATTATCTCATTAACTTTAAGCAAGAAAAGAGAGTTTTGCGTGATAAACTACAAGTCACTCTAAGGGCGATGCTCTATGGGATATTCTATGGAAAGAACTACGATCCTAAACTTGATGAAGTAATCGAAGATAAAATTATTCCTCTAAAAAAAAAGAATAGAAAACCTAGAGTTCAAAATAAGAAAGAACCAGAGCCAGAACTTGTCGAAGTAGAAGGCTTTTTAGAAGAAACTGTCGCCGAGATTCCTCCAGAAGCTCCTGCGGCGGAGCAGAAAGAAGAAGAGCCTAAAAAGAAAGCACCACCTAAAAAGAAAAAGAAAGAAAATAAAGCCGAAATCTCCGATTTTGATTCCCCCAATCTTGACCTCACTAAAGAAGCTCCCAAGAAGCCTAAGAAGATTGATCTGCCTCAAAACTGGACCAGTCAATTTAGAATGTATGTAGGTAATGTGGATGAGGAAATTATTGCCGATTCTGTAGTCAGTGTGGGAACCACCACATCAAGGGTCGTTATTGGGGCCGATGGCCATATGGGAGTTGAAGGAAGAAATCACTTCTATACTTATGGTGCAGAAGTTGGACTAGTTAAAGGTGAGCACGAGTTTGGATTTGGTCCTAAGTATGATTTCTATGGAGGTTATAATATTGCTCCATTTGGAAGTTTCTTCTCCATTGGTCCTTCTGTATCTTTTAGTAACCTTAACTATGCTGCCGTCTTTACCGCTGGTGAAGGGGAGAAGAGATTCTCTGGTGGTGGATTATGGGGTGGTGCTAAGAGTGAAATCTTCTTAGAGTTTGGAAAAGTAAGTATTTTACTCGACTTTAGATACCAAAGAGTTTTGGCCGGATCGATTACCAGTAGTTCGGGTGATGATGTGGAGGCCTCTGGTACAAAAACCATCATGTCGGCAAGAGTTGCCTTTTGGAATAACTGGGGACTTGGAGTTCGTCAGGAATCTATTGAAATGACAACTTTGGCCGATTCCAATTTAGTGGTTAGAGACGATTCCTTCGGGATTTTTCTAACTTACCAATAATTCAAAAACATTTCATGGACCCAATGAGCTTGCTTAGGAAAAACTTTACCCGGTGCGGTTAAACTCATTTAAATGTATTCTAATAGTAAGGTGTTCGCGGTGCGAATTATTCTGAGACTATTTATTCAGGGAATATATGGACTTATTAGATAAATTTAACTTTGCGGTAGATGCTCTGGGAGCTGGACGCGATGAAGAGCTTAAGCAAGAAGAGATCGTCTATTCTTCTTTGTCGGAGCGTAGGGGATTTAGCGTTAGCGAAGAGGAGTTTAAAGGCCTCGTACAAGCACTAGAAGGACACTTTCACCACATTTGTGCACCTCTGGCCATGAGAATAGAATTAAATATGGTCAATTACTTCTCTGTGAATGTTCAATATAAAGAGGTCTATGCCTGTGTTCTTAAAAACCTAAAGCAGACGTTGAGCTATGTATTGTCCACTTTTAATAACAGAGGGGATATTGTTATTGATCTGACTTCTGATCAGATTGAAATTAAAATTAAGGATCTTATTCTTAAGCCCCGTGAAGATGAAAGGGCGCTCTTTTATAAAATTAAAAATAATCGCTTTTATAATGCACAGATCGTCAGTTACAAGGCCGGTCGTCGCAAATTCTATGAAGTACGTCTGACAGGAAGTTGGAACCTTCAAAAGGATTCAAAGCAAAGTAAATCTTACCGCTCAAAGGATGGAGCAAGGAAAGGTCAATGGGAAAACACTTTATAGTTTTTATTTTTCTATGCATTGCTATGACTTCAATAACGTTTTCTGCTGAAGATTCAGTAGGGAGAAGTATTGATTGGAAGACCGTGGAGAAGGATGTACAAGACCTTTCTCGTGCATCATTCTTTGCTAAATATAGAGGTTTCCTAAAAGAAGCGGGGATTGAGGTTAAGAAGCAAGGTCAACTGCTAAGTGCCGAACAAGTGGTGAGAGAGCTCGATGCAGTGGAAGAGATTTTTTATGCTAAAGGTTATTCTCAGTGGAAAGAGGTCAAGGAGATTAAAGATGAATTCAGTGATCTCTATGAAAGCTCTGCAGGTTCCTATGCCGTTTTAAAAAGAAGAATCTATGATTTCAATCTAAAGACATTTAAAAATAAATCGATCTCTCAAAAATTGAGAGGTCAAGTTAATGAAAACCTCAGTGATCTATCTAAGAAAATTGATAAGCATCACCAAGCAAAATCTTCTCTTCCAAGTCGTGCTGTAATGGTGGCGGCGCTAGGCAATCAGTTTGCTCCCAAGCAGACAACACTTAAGAGCGTAGGGCAGGAATCCTTCTTTTCTAAGGTCACAGCACGTCAATGGGGTTACGCCGTGGGCGGTATTGCTTTTCTTATACTTGTCTCTGGTTATAGAAGACGTGTTAAGCGTTTAAGACGTGAGGCCCGCGCAAATGAAGAAGAAGTGCTCATCCCTGGTGAAGGACTTACCCGTACCGGAGTGATTACTGTTAATGGTCGTGGTCAAGTCGAAACAATGAATTTGCGCGCGAGTGCCCTTTTTAAAGGGTATGTTAAGTGTGGAGATCAGTGGGATAACTTCTTTCAAGAAAACTTCTATAAAGGTAAGAAACATTTAGGTGTAAAGGGATTCTATCGTTTTGCTCAAAATAGTAAGAGTATCTATTATGTAAATGGTCAAATGGATAAGGTTTCTCAAATGAGAACCATTGAAGTGGCGCAAATGGCGCTTAAAGACTTTGATCAGGCCTTGGCCCTTATGGAGAGATCATCTATTCGCGTAGATAGCATGGAACTCTTTGATAGTGTTTTTTCTGAATTGATTAATCTTAATAAAATTGAACTTTCCCTAGATGTCTTTAATCTTCTGCACTTTGGCAGAGGCTCTGATTACCTCTACCTAAGTGAATTTGAAGGTAAGAAATACTTTACTCAAGTTTTAAAGATTATAGATGCCTTTGGTCGTTTCAAGAATTCTGGTGAACTTTCAAGAATTGATATTGATCGCGAAGGAAGTGAGTTCTTAATTCGTGCGACTTTATCGCATTGTTCGATTTCTGAGACTGATCTCAAAGAAGTTGTAGTCTTTGAGCAAAAGAAAGTGAAGGTCAACGATGTATTGGCATCATTCCAAAACCTTTCTCAAAGCTATGAGAGCAGCCTCTTTGTTAAAAACCTAACGATTAATGGTGAGCGTAAAGTTGAACTTAAATTTAAAATTCAAGATAATTCAAACTTTCAATCTATCCACAGAGTTAAAAATGTAAAAGTGGTAGGACGAGATACAAATGCTTAAAAAGAGATTTTCTCTATTATTTTTAACATTATTATTTTCAGCGACCACTTGGGGGAGAGGGGACTTTCATAGCGTCCTCTCTTATAATTTTGGAATGTCGAATTTTTCGGTTACAGAGAATGAATCGACACTAACTCAAACGGATGACTCTGTTGCCACCGATGCGACAGAAACTGCAGCAGCAGCCTCTGCTGTTTCGACCATGGCCTTTCAGCTATCATGGGAATTTGGACATAATGGGTCAATGGCCTACTTCGTCGATGCCCAAGCGCCACTTATGGGTGGGACGGGAGCTGCCGTTTATTCTTCTAAAATTGGTTTTAATATGTACCTCAATGATTTGGGCAGTAAGTATACCATGATGACTGCTGGAACTAAGGTCGTCATTGTCCCAACTATTAAATACTATTGGGGCGCCTCTGTTGGTGGGGGCTATGTGGTTTATTTAACAGAATCTCAAAAGAAAGGGGATATCTATTTTGGACTTGGTCTTCATGGAGGCATGGTTTACTCCATCGGGGACAATTGGGGAATTAAGGCCGAAGCGGGAATCACTCGCGCCACTGGAATTGAGACCTCTGGGATGAAAATGGATGTCATGTTAGGAGCAACGTACTACTTATGAAACGATTACTCTTTGTTACAACATTATTGTTAAGTCTTACTTCCTATGCAGGAAAGGTGAAGATTGATTCCAGTCCTTCCGAGTGTGAAATCAGTGTCATCAATCCCGAAAATGGCTCGAAAACGGCCCTGGGAAAAACTCCCTATGATGGAGATATGGAGCAACTTATAGCCAACGTGGGAGACAATGGCATTATTCAGCTTGATATCCATAAGCCAGGTTTTCAGCGCTATCACCTAGCACTTCCTGTTGTGGGAAGTTCTGATGTCAAAGTTTTTGCCAACCTAGAAGTTGAAAATGATGTAAGGCTAACCCAAGATATCGACCTCCTTATGGGAGACCTCTTTGATGTGCTTCGTATGGTACGTGTTCAAGACTTTAATAATGGTATGAAGAAATTAGAACTCTTGGAACAGAAATTTCCCCATTATTCAATTATCTTCGAAATGAAGGGGATGATCTCCTATCTGCGCAAGAACTTTAAAGAGGCACTTAACTTCTATCGCAAGTCATTTGGTCTGAACCCTAAGAATAGGGAAGCTTATCGTATGAAAGTATATTTAGAGAAAAAATTCAATATCAATGCTAGTGCAGGAAGTGAGGGATAATGAATAGACGATTTACCGCCCTACTATTAACCTTTTTTATGTTCTCTTCGATTGCAGCTGACATTAATCAGCCGCTTCCTTCTCTGTCTTGGCAAAAGACCCAACTTGAAAATAATATCGTTGGAAAAGTAGAGAATACTCTCGATCGAATACTAAAGAAGAATGAATACACCGTTGATGTCACGATTGAGGCCGGCGATCCTGAAAATCCTGAGTGGAATAAATCAGATGATCCCATGAAGAAAGGTGGAGACAATGGACGCAGCACGGCCAGTGCTGGTGGTATGGAAGTTGCCGAAAAAGAAAAGGCCAAACAGGAGAAGAAACTAGAAGAAGAGAAAGCAAAGAGAGATGAGGAGAAGGCCAAGAAGAAAGAAGAAGAGGCCGCCGCTCTTGCTGCTCAGAAAATTCGCTTTGATGATCAAGAGTTACCAGAAAAGCCTGAAGACTTTGTGGTTTTTAATAAATTTGGTCTTGAAGCCCCTTTAGTTGATGATTTTAATGATCTGCAACCTGATGGAAAGATTGTCTTGGCCATGGCAGCAGAATCTGGTGCGGGTGGACGTGACCCCGCTTCCAAGCAACTTGAAGATGACCTTGAATCTGTAGAAGAGGAAAGGGATGTTCTTAAGTCACAACTTGAAATCGCCGTGGCCCAAGCCGAGAAGGCCAAGCAAGATGCTAAGAACTCAAGAAGTCCGACTTCTGTTGTAGAGAAAATTTGGAAGTACAATCAGGCCGTGGATATCTATAAGAATTTGAGTAAAGTAGATATTTTGGTTCGTATTAGTGAAAGTCTTTCAGAAGAGCAGCGCCAAACAGCTGAGAAATTTGTGAAGGCAATTAACTTTAACCTCGGTGATGTTAAGCCTAGAGTAAAGGTCGAGTTTGTAAAACTTGGCAAAGACTTTGAGAAGAAGAATAACCCTTGGGCGAACCTACTTAAAGTAATTGAAGTCTTTGGACAATATGCGACTCTCTTTGGAATCGTTCTGGGGGTTATCCTCTTTGGAATGATTGCCCGAGGTCTTATCTCTAAATACTTTGAACTCAACACAGGAGTCTCCAATTCAGGTAATTTTACTATGGATGCCGGAGGTTCTGATGATGACGATAAGAAAGATGGTGAAGGTGGAGCTCTAGGTTCTATGTCCGGAGGTGGGCTTGATGGTGAGAGCAACCTTAATATCAATGGGGTAGAGCGTTTTAAAAACTTCATTGACCATTCAAAAGAAGATGCCATCCTCTTGGTGAAGAAGTGGCTCAAAGAGAAGAATAGCAATCAAATTGCTGCCCTTAAGGCCCTTGTTCAGCAAATGGATAATGATTCCCTTAAACCGATCCTTACCACTTTATCTGAATCAGAAAAGAATGAATGGCGTGAGCTTCTTGAAGCAGGCCTTACTTCAGAAGAGTTGGGAAGAGCGAACGGCTATATTGGAAATCAAATTATCCAAAATATTATGGTTCCAAGTTTTGTTAAGGACCCCAAAGTTTATTCAAAAATTGTTCAGGTTAAACCTAATCAGTTTAAGAATATTGTGGAGAAAGATTTCAATACAGCATGTATGCTCTTGAGTCTCATGTCTCCTGACTTTGTAAATGCCGTCTTTGCTTACTTTGATGAGGAATTACAACAAAAGTTGATTCAAGGTTCCCTTGCGGTTACTCCTGAGCACTTTGAAAAAGGCCAGGGAAGAATTGCTAAGGCCCTAAGCTTTATTGATGATAACCCTAAGGTTAGACCTTTCCTCGATGGATTGGCCAAAATGATTCCCGCCGCTGGTCGCGATGTTGAGAAGCTTCTTTATACAAACTTTGTTAAAGAAGCTCCCGAATCTCGTAGCGACTTTATTTTGCGTGAATACTTTCCGGGCTTTCTCTTCCAAGAGTTACCCGAAGAGCTTATTAAAACGGTTTTTAATGCCTACCCTATGTCCAAGAGGGTAAAACTCCTTAAGTCTCTTCCTGAAGATACTGCTGACTTTTATCTGGATATCTTTGCACCTGCGGGAACGAAGGCCAATGATCTCGTCCAGATTGAATTTGAAACGATGGAAAGGGATGAGGCCTTACTCAAAGAGATTGAATCCAATAGGGATGAGTACTGGCGTGACTTTGTTAAGTTTATAAGAACTCGCCTTAAAGCAGAGAAACAATTTGCTTCACAAGTTGATGAGATTGTTTCCAATTGGAGAGATGAGATAGCTGCGGACTCTAGGGCCGCAGCCTAATCATAGAACTTTGCTTGAATTAATTTAAAAATGACTGAATATTTTCAAGCTCTGTCGTGACACGATAGAGCTCATTTTCCATACGATGATTTATGCGCTTATATTCTTTATTATAGCGTTCGCTCTCTCCGAGTTGTTCTTCAAGTTGTGCTACGCGATTTCTCATTTGCTCCAACTCAATTTGACCCTGTTCATACTCACTATCAAGTTTGATAAGTGCATGTTGCGAAAGGTTAAGGTGGGTTTCTAATTTTTTGATCTCGTCTTCGTAGCGCCCATCTTTGTGGCCATTCATCTTGATGACTCGCTCCATGGATCGGGCGAGAATACGAAACTTCTCGGTTTCTTCTTTTTGTTGTAGCAGATCTTTTTTCAGGGCCATCTTTTCGCGTTTATAATTATCACGGGCCTTGAGCGTTTCTTCATTCAGACGAGTAATACGAGCATTGGCCTGTTTGAGTTGTTCGGTTAGGAACTCGATGCTTTGGCGTTGTTCATTATGTTGCTCAAACCATTGCCTCTCTAGCGCTTCCCAGTGGAGACGATCTTCATTTTGATTAACTTCAATATTTTGAATAAGGCATTGGTAATCTCTTTCGAGCTCGTCCCTTTCATGGTCTTTGGCCGCTAGGAGTTCTTCTGACTGAAGAAGTCTTTCTTTATAAGTATCCACCTCGGCCTGACGAGATTGCCAAACTGCTTGGTACATCCCTGGATTCTTGGCCTTTCTAAAAAGACGAAAAACACCTTGGTTATTTTCAAGTAGGTTTTGAAAGTTGTGATAAATGGGGGAAAAAGGTCTAGTTCCAGAATTCCCAGCGTCCTGCTTAGTTCTGTTGTCAGCTTTACTCATCGTCATCCTCATAAGTCCTGATTTGATGGTGTTGTCTACCAGCGCAATCCTAGCGTTGATTGTTGTAATACCAATAGTATAGCAAGGAATGCAGAATGTTATTAACCCGCAGCGTCTAAACGGTTAAACTCTTAATTTAAAAGACCCAGTTCGCGCGCCTGATCTTTCAATTGATCCCTAAATTTAGGATGGGCAATACTTATAATCTGACGGGCACGCTCTGATACAGTTCTTCCGCGCAGGCGCGCAATTCCGTATTCCGTGACAAAGTAATCCGCATGGGAGCGGTGAAGGGTGACTGGAGTTCCAGGTGCGTGACCGACAACAATGGTTGAAACTTTTCCATTGCGGGCGGTAGAGCGACAAGCAATGATGGATTTTCCTTGGGAGTCCATTCCTTCTTTGGCGCCGACAGCGGTATCGGCCTGACCACCCGTTCCTGAGTACTGCTGTCCTTCCACTCCTTCGCTGGCAATCTGGCCGGTGAGGTCAATGGACATACAGGTATTGATGGAAGTCATCTTAGAGTTACGGCGAATCACACTGGGGTCATTACACCATAGGCCTTGCTTGAACTCGATGGAGAGGTTGTCATCAATCCAAGGGTAGAGATCCTTAGTTCCCAGAGCAAAAGTACAAATGGACTTTCCATGCTCCAGGGTTTTCTTGCGGTTGGTGATATTTCCACGCTCGTAGAGATCTTTCATGGAGTCAACAAAGAGCTCCGTGTGAATACCGAGATCATTCTTTTCAGTGAAACTTAGAGCGGCAGCATTGGGAATGCCCCCGATTCCCAGTTGGATGGTCGCTCCATCATCAACGAGGGTTGCGATATTTTCACCAATCTTTGTTTCCACTTCATCGGGGATAACTTTAGAGAGGTGAGGAATAGGAAGTTCACTTTCAGTGAAATAGTCCACTTGAGAAATATGAACTTGGGTATCACCATAAGTTCTCGGGAGTGCCGGGTTAATTTCAAGCACGACGATGTCGGCATGTTGAATGGCATGCTGTTCATAGACTAAGCTTGGGCCAAGGCTCACAAAACCATGCTTATCCGGAGGGGTGCAGCTTCCAATAAAGATATGAGGATTGCGCACACACAAGCGATCAAGAATCGCACGGTGGAGCATATTGGGCACAAAGGTGACGGTTTTGAGACCAAGCTCAATGGCCGCTCTCGCCGGTGGCCCATGGAACCAACTGCAAAGAGTGAAGTGGCCTTCCATATCGGCCGTAGAGAAGAAGGGGTAGGCCTTCATCGTTAAACAACTGAAGACGTTAACATTTCTTACTCGTGGCGCGGCCAAGTGCAAATGGGAGAGGGTATTTTGAGGTTCAGCAGCACACATGGAAACAACGATATCCGTATTACTCTTTACGAGATTGGACACTTCTTCAGGCTTAATGATCCTATTGGCCACTTTGAAATTCATGATGGGTATTTTCCTGTATATGATTTATGCCTTACAGGTATAGCACATGTGTTCGTACTTTTGTAAGGCTAAATCGTGTCTGTGATAATGCGCTGCAGACTTAGAATTCAGGTGCAATATACACGTCAATTTCCGGGTTATACTCATCTCTGAGGATTCCCTTAATGGCCTCAAGGGTTCCCGTGGTACTTGAGGGGCAGGTTCCACAGGCCCCTTGGTACTTCACGAGCAAAATATTGTCTTCGTAGGAAAGGGCCATGATATCTCCACCGTCACCTTGAAGGCCGGGACGAATGGTTTTATCGAGGATCTTTTCGATCTCTTGAAGTTCTGGAGTGAGGGCCGCTCGGCGGTCGGCCTCTGGATCGGGATCGTGATAGTCAGGATTATGCTCCGGATACTTTGTCTTAACGGTATCCATAATTTTCTCTTCAATATTTTCCCAATCTTCGTAACCAAACTTGGTGATGGTAATAGCGGTATCAAAGAAGTGAACTTGATCAATACCACGGACTTTAAAGAGTTCGTAGGCCAGGAAGTTTTCCCCACATTCAACAGGTGAGCGGTAGGTTGAGTTTCCTTGCAGCTTTACCGGTTTATCGAGGATAAACTTTAAAGCGTTGGGGTTGGGGGTCGGTTGAATAAAGATTTCTACTGTATCACTCACAATAACTCCTGTGCTTTCTTTAGAGCACTAACTAAACGATCCACATCTTCTTTGTTGTTATAGAAACAAAAGGAAGCACGTGCGGTGGCAGGCACATTGAACCTTCTCATCAAGGGTTGAGTACAGTGGTGACCCGTACGAATGGCCACGCCCTGTTCATCAAGAATCATTCCAAGATCGTGAGGGTGGGCACCTTCCATGACAAAGGAAATAACGGAGGCCTTTTTAGCGGCGGTTCCGATAATTTTTAAGGTTGAAATTTTTCCTAGCTCTGCGGTGGCATAGGTCACCAGCTCATCTTCGGCCTTTGCAATATGATCAAGGCCAATTCCTTGAATATAATCAATGGCCGCTTTAAAGGCGATAACTCCAGCAATATGAGGAGTGCCCGCTTCAAATTTCTCAGGAAGTTCATTGAAGGTCGTTCCTTCAAACTTCACTTCCTTAATCATGGCCCCTCCTCCTTGATAGGGAGGCATGGTCTCAAGGAGATCACGTTTTCCCCACAAGATACCCACGCCAGTAGGTCCAAACATTTTGTGGGCACTAAAAGCAAAGAAATCACAGCCAAGATCTTGGACGTCTACCTTCATATGGGCGATGGATTGAGCTCCATCAATGAGGAAGTGGGCTCCAGCTTCATGGGCCCAAGTGGCATACTTCTTTACATCATTCACTGTTCCCAGAGTATTGGAAACATGGGCCATGGCGACCATTTTCACTTTGCCTGCGCTTAAAAGCTTTTTAAATTCTTCTTCATTAATTTCGCCCTCATCTGTGATAGGGATTTCTTTTACGGTGGCACCGATGGCCTGAGCATTGAGCTGCCATGGAACAATATTTGAATGGTGTTCCATAGTCGTCACTAAAATTTCATCACCCGCTTTGAGGAAGGCCTTAGACCAACTGTGGGCCACTAGGTTAATCGAGTCAGTGGTTCCTTTGGTGAAGATGATTTCTTCTAGGGCCGGTGCATGAATAAGCCCTTGAACTGCTTTCCTTGTTGCTTCGTACTTATTGGTCCCTTGAGCAGAAAGGAAGTGGATCCCACGGTGAACATTGGCGGTTTCCTTAGAGTAGTGTTGATTTAGGGCCTCAATCACGACCTTGGGTTTTAATGTCGTCGCTCCATTGTCGAGATAGACAAGATCGTGACCGTGGATTTTTTGATCCAAGGCCGGGAAGTCTGAGCGGTTAAGACCAGCTATTTCTGTTGTTGCGGACATGATGTCTTCCTAATTCTTAATATTTACCCTTATAGCTTTTCTAGGGCATACTGTTCAAAGAGGTCAAAGAGTTTCTCTCCCAACCAATTAGACAATTCTTTATTTTCACAAGACTCTACCGCCTCAAATGCGAAGGCGTGGCAGAGAATTTTTTGCGCTTTATCTTTGGGAATCCCTCTACTTTCTAAATAGAAAACTTCCTCTTGATTAATCTGACCAACGGTCGCTCCGTGACCACATTTTACATCATCGGCATAAACTTCAATTTGAGGACGAGTATCCACTGTGGCCTTTGGAGAGAGAAGGAGGTTCTTATTAAGTTGAGAGCTATCGACCTGTTGAGCATCACGATGGATAATCACTTTACCCGTGAATACACCATGGGCCTGATCATCAAGGATTCCTTTGAAAATTTGATTGCTGGTGGTGTGGGCGGCATTGTGATGAATGGTGGTGAAGTTGTCTTGGTGCTGATTAGCTCTTCCGGTGTAGAGACCATTGACTGTCGCATGAGCGCCAGGCTCGTTGATCGCGACTTCCACGTTATTGCGATTAAGTTTTCCATCGACACTAAAAGTGAGGGAGTTAAAGTTCGCATCACGCCCTAAAGTAGCATTCACTTTTCCCACATGGGTGTGAGAGGCCTTGGTTAAAAGTGCCTTGGTGTGGTGAACGTGAGCATTGGCCTTCAGGATAAAGTTCGTTGTGCTCAAAGAAATATTTTCGACTTCTTTTTGGGAGTGGAAAATCTCAATGAACTCGGCCTTGGCCCCTGCTTCTACTACAACTTCAAGAGAGGTCATGGCCACCTGCGCGGCTTCACTGTCGAGACGCTGAAGAATGGCAATCAAGGGAACTTGAGCATTCTTTGCGATGCTTAAGCGATACTGGAGGGTTGCACCGAGGGTATTGAGGGCCTCAAGAGGGTCGGTGACCTTATTACCTTTATCATTATCTTCTTCATTACTTTGTCCAATGACTTCCAGACTAACTCCCGCGGGAAGTTCACTGAAACTCTGCTCGAATTCGCCATTGTCAAAGACAAGAGTGTACTGGCCGGGAGTCTTAAGAAGGGTATTCTCGTTGACTTGGTCCGCATTGGCCAAAGTTAAGGACTCTGGAAAAACCTTATCGAGGTTAGTGTACTTATAGTTTTCATTTTTCTTGGTGGGAATTCCCCACGCTTTGAAAACTTCAAGGGCCTGGGGATTACCTGAGAGGTGCTCCAAATAGCTCTTTGATTTATCGCTTAAAGGTAGGCTTGTCTGTGTCATTACTTCGCCCCAGCTGCATCGTGCTCATTGGTTAGCCAATCGTAACCCTTCTCTTCAAGTTCAAGAGCAAGTTCCTTGCCCCCTGACTTAATAATCTGGCCTTTATAGAGTACATGGACAAAATCAGGAACAATATAGTCCAGAAGACGTTGGTAGTGAGTTACTAAAACGATGGAGTTATATTTATTCTTAAGAGCATTCACACCTCCTGCAACAACTCTAAGAGCGTCGATATCGAGACCAGAATCCGTTTCATCTAAAAGCGCAAGGCGAGGATTCAATACGGCCATTTGGAGGATTTCGTTTTTCTTCTTTTCTCCACCAGAGAAGCCTGTGTTAACGCCTCGATCAAGAAAGCTTGAATCCATTTCAAGAAGTTTTAGTTTAGGGGCAAGGTATTCACGAAAGGATTGGTCATCCATTTCGGCCACACCTTGGGCCTTACAAACGGCATTGTAGGATTCTTTAAGGAAAGAAAAGTTAGAAACCCCTGGGATTTCTACGGGGTATTGAAAACCAAGAAAGATACCATTCTTACTTCTCTCATCCGCTTCCCATTCATTAATATTTTGAAGCTTGCCATTGATATTAAAATTGACTTCACCAGAGGTCACTTCAAAAGAAGGGTGACCAGCGATAACTTTAGAGAGAGTCGATTTTCCAGAACCATTGGGGCCCATAATGGCATGAACTTCACCAGGTTTAATAGTGAGGTTAATTCCATTGAGGATTTCTTTTCCGTTTTCCGCTTCATCTGCCAAACTGGCATGGAGGTTTTTTACTTCGATCATCATAATACTATATCCTTCTCAATTTCTTTTTCTTTGATTGTTTTGCTCTTATATCACTCAATATCACCCAACTGAGTTTTCAAGTTTCATTTCAAGAAGTTTTACTGCTTCCACTGAAAATTCTAGAGGGAGAGTTTTGAAAACTTCATTACAGAATCCATTCACAATTAGGGAGATGGATTTTTCCATATCTAGCCCACGACTTTGCAGATAGAAGAGCTGGTCTTCACTGATCTTGGTGGTGGAGGCCTCGTGCTCTACGGTGGCCGTATTATTCTTTACTTCAATATACGGAAAGGTATTGGCCGAACACTTATCTCCCACGAGCATAGAGTCACACTGGGAGTAGTTACGGGCATTGTAGGCCCCTGGCATAATCTTCACTAGACCACGGTAGTTATTTTCTGACTGCTCGGCACTAATCCCCTTAGAGATAATGGTCGACTTCGTATTCTTACCAATGTGAACCATCTTTGTTCCGGTATCGGCCTGCATTTTATTATTGGTAAGTGCTACTGAATAGAATGCCCCTTGGGAGTGATCACCAATGAGGTTACATGAAGGGTATTTCCAAGTAATCGCCGAACCGGCCTCTACTTGAGTCCAAGAGATTTTTGAATGAACGCCCAGACAATTTCCTCGCTTGGTCACAAAATTATAGATCCCACCGAGGCCTTCTTTATTTCCGGCGTACCAGTTCTGAACCGTTGAATACTTAACTTCCGCATGATCGAGGGTAACGATTTCTACGATGGCCGCGTGAAGTTGGTTCTCGTCTCTTTGTGGTGCTGTACACCCTTCTAGATAATTAACGTAGGAACCCTCATCGGCGACAATAAGTGTTCTTTCAAATTGTCCGGTCTCTTTGGCATTAATTCTAAAGTAGGTGGAGAGGTCCATAGGACAAGTCACACCCTTAGGGATATAGGCAAAAGAGCCATCGGAGAAGACGGCGGCATTGAGGGCCGCATAGAAATTATCTGAATAAGGAACCACAGTTCCTAGGTATTGCTTAACGAGGTCGGGGTATTCTTTAACCGCTTCAGAGATAGAACAGAAAATTACTCCCGCTTTCTCGAGGTCTTCTTTCCAAGTCGTTGTAATGGATACCGAGTCAAAGACCACATCCATCGCTACACCGGTGAGGCGTTTTTGTTCGGATAGGGGAATACCAAGCTTTTCAAAAGTGGCCAGTAGTTCGGGGTCTACTTCATCGAGAGAAGTAGGCTGATCATCTTTTTTCTTTGGTGCTGAATAGTAGTAGAGGTCTTGAAAATCAATTTCAGGAATTTCAAGTTTCGCCCAATCAGGCATGGGCATCTTTTGCCAGTAGCGAAAGGCCTTGAGGCGGTAGTCGAGAAGCCACTCAGGCTCCTCTTTCTTCGCACTCAACATACGAATGATATCTTCATTGAGCCCCTTGGGAAACTCTTCGGTTTCGATATCCGTGTAGAAGCCGTACTTGTAATTTTCGTTTAATAGATCTTCTGTACTCATAGTGTCTCCGCCTCTGATGGGGTTGCTTCTTCCATCATGGTCAGCAGGTTATTGGCATGTTCATTTAATAGTAATTCTTCAAGTGTGAGGCCCGCGAGATACTCATTTACTTTCTTGCTGAGTAGATCGATCGGGGTCACTATATTGCAACTCTCATAGAGGTCGCATCTGCCCTTGGCCGATTGGCAAAAGGATCCGGTTTTATTCTTACCCTCAATAATTTCTGAAAGCTGACTGAAGGTGACATGGGATAGGGGAACGGCCAAAGAGTACCCACCCTTTATTCCCTTGGTCGAATTGAGAAGCCCTTGATTGTTCATCAACTGTAAAACCTTTGCGGTGGTATCAAAGGGAGTTTTGAACTTGTCGCAAATCTCTCGGGCACTTGTAAGTTCACCTTCCTTGCAACTGGACATGTACTTTAAGGCCATCAAGGCGTATTCAATTTTCTTATTAATCTTAATCATAAGCATCCCTACGGAAATAGATTTCTAGGACTGCGTTAATAGGGCAGACCAATCGTTCTATTGCTATGAAATATTAAAGATCTCAATACCTTAAAAAAGGTCAAAAAAAAACCTATTTTTACCCTATCGGAAAGGAATTTAGGTAGCACGTGCCTTACGGCCCGCGTAACCTAAAGACTTTGTACCGATGGGCACTTTACCCTATCGGAAAGGAATTTAGGTAGCACGTGCCTTACGGCCCGCGTCACCGAACCCCTCGCCGTTTTCATGTTTAGGATAGCATTTTAAATAGGGCAAAAAAAGCCTTATTTTAAGAAAAGCCCCTATGTCTAATGGGTTAGGCTGATCTTAAGTATTTGGATTTTGGAAGGGCCCATAGTATATTTAAGACTATGCAAAAGAAGACGGGGAGCTTGTGTCCTCTGCCATGGCTACACATAAGTGCTGATTTCAACGAGGATCTACGCTTGTGTTGCAATGCTGCGTTAGAAAGAGAAGTCACCGATGCCCAAGGTGAGGTGATTAAGCTCTCTGATGTAGAGGACTTTGGCCATTTCCTCAATAGATCCTCTCTAGCTTCCGTGCGCAAGGAGATGATGCAAGGAAACCTTCCCACCGCTTGCTCCAGTTGCGAAAAAATTGATGGCAGTGGAGGAATCTCTCCTCGCCAGCATAATTTGAATCAATATCAAGACATTTTTGGTGAACTCTTGGCCGCTACCGATGAAGAGGGAATTATCCACTACGAGCTCCCTGGCCCAAAGTTCTT
>JBFHGF010000004.1:0-23413 GCA_041583335.1 Bacteriovoracaceae bacterium | reverse complement strand
GTAAGTCTCGCCGGAGCCCTAGGAACCTTTATCATCCTATGGACGACCACCCAACAAATCGGCCAAGAAGTCAGCCAAGACTGGGAGGGAAGAACTGAGGTTTTAAATAATATTCAAGGCCAAGAGGTTCTTGAACTCTCGACCTTGTCTGACAGCGAATGGGATAATCTCATTAGCGCCGCAAAGTGATATAAAGAGAGGTAATAAATAAAGGTAATAATGAAAGGCCATAAAAAGCATGACCTCCCCAATTCTATTTATTCATTAGTTTAAAGAATTTTTTTCGGCAGGCCGCCTGATCCTTCTTTGCAACTTTCTTACAGTCATTCATATCTTTAATATTTTTTCCCTTAAAGAGAAAAATCCTATTTTCATCTTTCTCTACAAATTTCTCAACTGTTTTGGATGAAGATTTTTTTTCAGAAGTGCCAGGATGCTTCTTCGCTCCCTTTTCATTGAGGCTTACAACGGTACAGTTCTCAAAAAGTAAATCTCCAAGATAGTGAGTTGTTTTATTTTGAACGGTATAGATTTCTTTGTGGTCAATATTATTTTCATTTAAGATTTTATCAAGCCTTGATTTTTCTGGGCTGAAAGGAATACCTAAGAAGTTAGTACTGCACCCTTTCACATCAACTCCCGTGTATTTTCCAGAATTATGGGAAGCCGCTTGGTAATAAGAACAGCTCGTCAGTGTCAATAAGACAACAAATAGACTAAGAAATTTCATACAAATCCTTTTGTTTTTTTCTTGATTATATAAGGGATTCTTTATTTTTTACTCAATGGGTAGGATTGTCCTACCTAGAATAAATATTGGCCCTAACACCCCATCGGGGGGATCACATCGAGGGTTCCCACCACAAACCATTCCTTGCCAATTCTCTTTTCAATCGTGAATCGATAGCGGCTTGGACCTACTCCACAAGGATAAGAGTGGGGGTCTTTACAGGTAAGCGCAAGCTTCACCCAACGTTGATCTACTCCTTTAACCTGGGAAACAGCTTCAGAAATCTCTTGAGCTGAAAGCTTGGGAAAGGGAATCGACTTATAATTGGGATTGAAGAGAAAGACATTCTTCATTCGTGTTCGCAGGGGGCGCTCCACTGTTCCATGCTGTCCATTTACAAGATCAATATGAGGACCTTCATCCATTAAACTAAGGCTTGTCTGGGTCTCCTGATGGACGCGATAATGAGCATTTTCATCAAGGCGAATCTCACCTAACTCATCACCCAACTCTAATAAAACCTGAGCATATCCTTGATGGAGCTTCACCGTCCGTGGAGCATACCCCTCGCTTTTGAAGGCCAAGACCACCTCTAAATCCATGGGTTTCTTCTTTATCGTGTCCCATTGAGAGCAACTGGTGAGCAAAAGAAATGAGAAAAAAATCAAAAATTTCATAGGTCCTCCTCCTATTTCTTCCCATTTTACCATAAAGAGTTCGTAATAATAGTCACTTAGACAAGGTCGATTAGAATAGCCCATGCCTATCGTCCGATAGATTTATAATAATTAATTTCTATAAAAGATTTTGCGATAATAGTTTTAACGAATGATGAAGGAAACGGAGACTATAATGAGTACAAAGACGAAAACTAAGTTATACAGTGCACCCACTACTGCCATCATCGGCGCTGGTGCGGCCGGAGTGATGGCCGCCCTTAGAGGAGTACTTAATAATGACCGTGTTCTACTTTTTGCTGGCAACGCAAAAGATAAGAAAAAGTCACGCGCTCAATGGGTTAAGAAAGTGGAAAATATTCCCGGTCTCTTAAATTACAAGAATGGAATTAAAGACCCTAACAAAGAGGCCATTGAGTTTATTCAGGCGGGACCTTTTGCTCATAACTTTGATTTTAAAGATAAGGAATCCATTGTGGATATTGAGAAAATGGATAATGGCACGTTCAGACTATTGGATAACAAAGGCGAGAGTTACATCGTAAATCATGTCGTCCTCGCAACCGGTGTAATGGATGTGCAACCAGAAATCGAAGGTAGTATCAAATCCATCTTCCCCTATGCCAATGTCCAGGCCGTCGACTATTGCATCCGCTGTGATGGCCACCACGCCTACAACAAAGAAGTGGCGGTCATAGGCCAAGGCGATGGCGCTGCATGGGTGGCCATTCTCCTCTATGAGCGCTATCGCCCCTTTAATATGACCCTGCTCACCGACGGGCATGAGGCCAACTTCTCCCCCGAAGTTCAGGAGCTCTTAGAGCTCTACCATATTGATGTAGAAACAAGAGGAATAGATGGTATTAAGGGCAATAAGGCCAAAGGTGAACTCGAAGGATTCTACTTCTGTGACGGAAGCTACGTGCCAGCAGAATTTGCTTTTATCTCCCTTGGAATGTTGGTCTACAATCAACTGGCCGTCAAAATGGGAGTAGATGTGGATGAGAGGGGCTTTGTCCTCACCAATGAAAAGGGTGAGAGCTCTGTAGATAACTTCTATATTGCTGGAGACTTGAAGGCCAACACCAAGAAACAAATTTATACCGCATGGGATTCTGCCGTGGATGCCATGGATGATATTAACCGCAAAACCCGTTCTCACTTTAGAGCGTTTAAAAAAGAACAAATGAAAAACTTTGTCTAATAACAATACAAGGAGAAAAAAAATGAGTAACTTACAAAACAAAGAAGGACAACAAGTACCCCAAGTAGATTTTCAAGTACGCGAAGAAGGTGCATGGCAAACTTTAAAGAGCGATCAACTCTTTAAAGGCAAAACCGTGGTCCTCTTTGCCCTGCCTGGTGCCTTTACGCCAACTTGTAGCTCGACCCACTTACCACGCTACAATGATCTCGCGGCCGAGTTCAAGAAAAATGGTGTCGATGAAATCTACTGTCTTTCCGTAAACGATACCTTTGTCATGAATGCCTGGAAAGAAGGGCAAGAAGCAGAAAACATCCACTTTCTCCCTGATGGAAATGGAGAATTTTCCAAGAAAATGGGTATGCTAGTTGATAAGGCCGACCTTGGATTTGGACCACGTTCATGGCGCTACAGTATGCTCGTAAAAGATGGCGTGATTGAAAAAATGTTTATTGAACCAGAAGTTGAAGGCGACCCCTTTGAAGTTTCTGATGCCGATACCATGCTCAACTACATTAACCCACAGGCTTCACGCCCACAAGAAGTGACCCTCTTCAGTAAGCCAGGCTGTCCCCACTGTTACCGAGCAAAAGAGCTCCTCTCAGAAAAAGGACTTAAATTCACAGAGATCACTGGTCAGAAGACTTCAACCTTAAGAAGTTTAGGTGGTGCAGGAACTTACCCACTGGTTTTTATCGATGGAAAAGTCATTGGAGGTGCCGATGACTTAGAAAAGCACTTGGCCTAGACCATCATCAAATTATTCTAACTCTCCCAGGTCCCAATTCTTATCCAAGGATTGGGGCCCTATATTTTGCAGCAATTTATTATTGTCCCGTAGACGCTGATTCATCGTTTGCAAAAAGGCCCAAAAGATTTTTAAACCAATACGAGGCTCTCTTTTGAGCAGAGGAAAAAGTTCATCTCTGTGGAGCTGCATCAGCTTACAAGGACTTTTGCTTCTAATGCTTGCTGAGCGTGGACTCTTGTCAATTAAGGACATTTCGCCAAAGTAATTTCCAGGTTTAAGTTGAGTGACCAGTTGAGAGTCAATGATAACGTCCACCTCTCCCTTTAAGATCACAAACATATCTTCGCCTTGATCCCCTTGGCGAATCAACTCTTCATTGCCCTCACAGTTGTGAATATGAATCACCTCTAATAACTGAGTGGTTTCTTTATAGCTTAGGGCCTTAAAGAGGTTGATCTTCATTAAGGTCTCAATCTTCGTTTGCACCGTAATGTCATGGGGGTGCAAAGGAGGAGCTTCATCATTTCCCCACTTCAAAAGCATAACGGTAATATTATCCTTTCCGCCCCCATCGAGGGCATGCTCTATCATGCGAGGAGCGAGCAGATCAAAGGGACAGTCCCTCTGATAGCGCAAGAAATCATTATCGGAAAAATAACCATGGAGTCCATCGGAGCACAGAATAATCATATCCCCTTCAACAATCTCATAGAACATGATGTCCGGACAAACCACTTCCCCGGCACCCATCGCGCGGGTAATGATATTGCGTTGGGGGTGTTTGCGGGCCTGTTCGGGAGAGATCTGTCCAGCACGCAGCAGTTCATTTACAAAGGAGTGATCCTCCGTCAAGGTTAGGACTTTTCTCCCTCGCAACAAATAGGCACGAGAATCTCCCACATGGGCAATAAAAATGCCATTGCTCGCCTTAAGCCCCATGGCCAAGGTCGTTCCCATGCCCGAACTCTTATGCTCTTCACTACTCATTTGTAGAGAATAATCATAGATCTCTTGGTTGGCCGCACTAATGGCCTGGGAAAGGATCTCAATTACCGCCTTCCTTTCGGAAGTTCCAATTGGCCTATCCAGTAAATCTTTTAATTGAGTGTTTTCAAGAAGAACTTTCTTTATGGTTTGGGCACCCAGTTTACTGGCCACATCTCCGGCCTGATGCCCGCCCATTCCATCACAAACAATAAAGACTCCTAGGGACTCATCAAAGTCTAAGAAGTCTTCATTGTATTGGCGTTTCTTGCCACAGTCTGTTTGATGCGAAAAGTGAAAAGCTGAATTCATTTTATTACAAGGCCTTGAAGCTCACGCCCATGGCCTTGTGGTCACTTCCCTTAAGAGCTCCGTAAACCTGAGAGGACTTTACCTCTAAACCACGATAGAGCACATGATCAATAATGATTTTACTAAACTTGGAGCGTTTTCTTTGATCATTTTCAAAGGTTACCGTTTTTAATTTCGTGTACCAAGCAACCGTCCACATGGCATTGAGTTTCTCTTCATCAGATGTATTGAAGTCCCCTGCAAAAATAACCGGCCCATCATGGGACTCAATCAAGTTCTGACACTCCTTCATCTGCTTTTTGAAGTCTTTATTCTTCGTCATATTCAATCCGTGGATGTTAACAATCAAAAGATCCCTCTTTCCTTCAATAGGAAGGACTCCCCACGTGACAACCTTTGGCGTTTTCACAAAGGGCTCTTTTTCTTTGGTGCGAATCATGCCACTATCGAGAACTCCTACTCGAGAGCTAATCGCCGTCCCCGAAAGGAAGCGCTCCCCTCCAAACCAACCTCTACGATAGTTAAAAGATGCTCCAAAGTGAATTTGGTGATCGGGATAGGCTTCATAGGCCTTAAAGAATTGGTCTGAATTATCTACTTCTTGCAACATGAAAATATCCGTGTTGCTGCCAAAGGACTTAAAGTCCTTTATGAAACTTTCTTCTTTGGCCTTAAGAATATTCCACACCACAAGATTAATATTTTCGGGATCAAGGTTCGCGCGCTTCGAGTTTCCCCACTCAAAAAAAGATTCATCTAAGGGAGGTATCTCAAACTTCTTTGCCTGAGTGTTAACAGAAATTCCTAGAATAAGAGCAAGACTCAATAGTCCCTTGCCCATTAGTGGTTTTAGCATCCATGCCTCCCTAAAATAATAGAATTTTATTCATTCTAATATTGTAAGGTGCATTTTTTGTCAGAGTTTGATGAGGAAAAGAATTCCTTTCTATGAAGGTATTTTATGCCGAAGTAAGGGACTTCTTTCGTTGGGTTTTGGGAACAACTAAATCTTTTGACTGGAAGTAGACCAGCTCCAAGGGCTCCTCAAACTCAACGCCGTACTTTATGTATTCGTCGGAATATAGGTCGCGCTCTTCGGTCTCAATGCGGTTAACGATCTTGGCCTTGAAGGAATCTGTAGTAATTTTTTGATCCGACATCATATGAATGGTGATCTCATCTCCCACCTCTAGGCGGGTTGCCAAAGACTTGGGTGCAATAAAACCAATGCCCAAAATGCTGATATCCAAGAGCATTTGCTTGGTCTTATGGAGCTCACCTTCTTTAGAAAAAGAAAACTCTACTTCCTTGAAGTCTTGATATTTAAAACGCAGGCGCTCAATCCTACGTTTTTCTTTCACCATTAATTTAGTTGGGGTTTTAAAAACAAGACCACCATCACTTAGGTGAAAATTTTCTTTCTTAAAGATGATATCAATTCCTTCACAATGAACGTAGAGGGTTTCACCAGGAACAAAGAAATCTCTTCCTACTTCTTTTGAGAAGGCTATCGTGCATTTACTGCGATCGAGGTTTTTGATAACTCCACGGGCCTGTATCGTATTGGACGCAGACCTCTGCCACACGTTAACAAAGTTACGGTTTTCAACCACAGTTTTTAAAAGTTCATAAATACGGCCTTCTTCATCAAGGCTCCACATTTGTTCGCTCATCAAATATGATTTTATCATCAAGACTGATTTCATCAAAGATAAGAAACTTTGTTCTATCAATATAAACTATTGAAACTATGCGATTATTCAACTTAGGATAAGCAAATTAAGTCATACATATTTAACATAACTCTTGGCCGAGAGGACAAAACGCCCTTCCCGCTCTCTTTGCACAATAAAATCGCAAATCTTTCGCTGGGCCTTAGAAATAGATGACAAGGATTTTGGGCGATCAAGTTCTTCAAGAAACTCATCTCTAATATTATCAGTAACATCAGTAAGCAAAGTGTAAATAAGTTCCTTTGAGGCCACCCTAAGGGCCTGGGCCAGAAGGTCCTTATTCACTTCCTTCCAAAAGGTGGTCTTCATCTCTGGGGTGAGATAGCGCAAACGATCGATATTTTCTGACTGCTCAATAATCTCAGCGGCCAAAACCGGATTTTCTTCTCCCGCCTTCTTAATCACCCTTAAAAGTTCTGTTTCATTGAGGCCGTTAAAGCCCTCGATATCAAGCCCCTTCGTTTTCTTTTGAGTGCGCTTAATAATGGAGTGAACCGACTCAAATTGAACTTCATCAATGGCCTGATCAAACTCCAGAGCAATGCGAACATTCTTGGCCGCATGATCACCCGAGCGAACTCCTTCTTTAATATCGTAATCAATAAAGGAGCGGATAATGGCCTTCAGTGGACTGACCTCCAGCTCCTGATCTGAGATCTGATTGATATAGACCACACTTCCCTCTTTTAGGCCCTCCACTTGTTTCTTATCACCAATACAACCAAGGCCAGCAATGGAGAGATCGACAAGGGTGAAGGAGGCCGTGCCTGTTATGGCCTCTCCGTTGTCGTCACTATCTTCCAGCGCGTAGCTAAAGCTCACATCTTTGAAGTCTTGATACTTAAAAGTGAAACGCGATATACGCCGCTTTTCTTTAAGCATCAATTCACTAGGCGTCTTAAAGGAAATTTCATGGCCACTTAAAGTAAATTTATCGCGTTTAAAAATAATATCGCGCCCTTCGCAATGAAAGTAGAGCCCCTCTTCAGCATTTAATTCAAAGTCGAGATCCTCAAGAACGATAGTCGACTTTTTTTCATCAACGAAAAGAAAATTCCCTTTAAGTTGATAGAGATGCTGAGATGAACTCTGCCATATGGTAACGCTAACGCGATCGATGAGCGCGCGATTAAGGTGATCAAGAATTTCATTAAAACGGAATAAACTCCACATCTGTAGTGCCATAGATAAACTATAGCACGAGATTGAATTTTATCGAATGGGATCAGTTTGTGTTTTTTTCGAAACGTCTTTTAAAACAAAAATAAGCACTAGACCAGGAATGGCCAACAGACATCCCATCAAAAAGAAATTAGGATAACCTAGTTTTTCCACCAGAAAACCAGCGCTGCCTCCAAAGAGGGTCTTCCCTAGGGCGGCCAGGCTGGCAAAGAGGGCATACTGAGTAGCGGTGTATTTCTTATTGGTCATTGTTGACATAAAAGTGATCAAGGCCGTCGTTCCCATTCCTGAACTAAAATCCTCAAGTCCTATGACCATGGCCAATGACCACCATCCCCCCTTGAACTGCTCCCAGGTAAGAAGAATGAAACAAAGAGTAGAAGCACATTGAAGGAGACCAAAGGTGAAGAGACTCTTTCTCACACCAAAACGGTAAATAATCAAACTTCCCACGGCCAAACCGCCCATGGAAGAGAAGAAACCTATCCCCTTTGTAACTTCGGCAATGACCTTATTGGAATAACCCATATCCACATAGAAAGTCCCGAGCATCCCCCCAACTAAGGAGTCACCAAATTTATAAAAGAAAATGAGACCTAAAATAGTCAGGGCCGTTTTCCATCCATGCACCCCCAAAAAATCGGCAATGGGTTCAACTACGGCCTGCTTTAAATCTGCAGCACCTCGCTCTAAGACTTGCGGCTCTTGTGCAATAAAAGTAGTTATCGGTCCGATGATCATGATCACAGAAATAATTTGAAACACCTGCTGAAAAGTAAGTCCCATGGTTTCCGGATCGGCCAACCACAGGCCTCCCCCACTGGTGACCAACATGCCCAAACGATAGCCATAGACATACAAGGAAGACCCCATTCCTATTTCCTCTTCAGGGAGGATCTCTCTCTTATAGGCATCGATGGCCACATCCTGAGTGGCACCAAAGAATGCAATAATCAAAGTAACTAACCCTACATTTTGTATAGAGGACAAAGGAGAGCAAAAACTCAAAAAGAAAATAGAAGCGATAAGTCCCAACTGTGAGAGAAAGAGCCACGTTCTTCTGCGGCCAACTTTCTTATTTTCAAAACTATCCACAAAGGGACCCATTAGGAAGTTAAGAGAATAAGGAATTCCAACAAGACCGAGAAGACCAACTGTTGTTAAATCCACTCCCTCGCGACGGGCCCAAATTTTTACAAGAGACAGAACCAACATTATGGGAAGTCCCGCTGAAAAACCGAAGAAGAAATTAATCCACATCCTCTTTCTTTTCAAAGAAATCATGAGGTCTTTAAAATTATGTTTGGTCATAAAAAAATATCTTTAATGCACGGTTTTCCCACTGCGCAATTTCCGCTAAGCGTTGTTTTAATCATTATAATCATTCTTGCCACAAAGCTAAAAACGCAACATGTTAATGCCAAAAATACCTCAAATAATCCAAACGTTCGGAGTCAAACTGACTCCACTGACCCCATTTTCAGACTATACGCAAAGGGTCATCTGGCGTTTTCTAACAAAGTCTTATCAAACCAAATAATTTCCTCAGATAATTTTACAAATTGATTCTTACCAGACTAAAATCATGGCCCAAATTATAAACTAATATAATCAGGCATTCTAATGACTTGATTTTTTGGTGGATTGATAAACGGCAACAGTTGGAAGGACTCCCTTTGGGTACACGAGAGACGTATTTGAAGGGTGTAAAAAACGAAGACCAAGGCCACTAAAACTTTAAGTTTTGAGCGAATGGCTCCAAACACACACTAACCTGGGGAGAGTATGAAATTTAAATCATCACTTATTCTACTAGCTGCAACGCCTGCGATGGTATTTGCTCAAGCTGATGGAGAGAGAGTAGAAAAAATTGAGGTAACTGGATCTTACATTAAAAGGGTAGATCTAGAAGGCGCTCAACCAATCCAAACGATCGACAGAGAATACTTAGACCAAACAGGTTACAACTCTGTATCCGATGTTCTTCGTGAGATGTCAGCGAACTCCTTTGGTTCAGGTCGTGAAACTTCAGGTTCTGTTACCGGTGGTACCGCTTCTGTTTCTCTTCGTGGTCTTGGTGCTCAAAGAACTCTTATTCTTCTCAACGGAAGAAGACTTGCTAAAGATGGTGTTGATGGAACCGTTGACCTTAACCTTATCCCAATGGCCGCTGTTGAAAGAATTGATATCCTCAAAGATTCATCAGCTGCTCTCTATGGTTCTGATGCCATGGGTGGTGTGATTAACGTTATCACTAAGAAAGATTACAGTGGTGGAGAAGTTTCTATCCGCTACGAAATGCCAGAAGAAGAAGGTGGTAAGCGTACTACCATTTCTGGTCTCTATGGTTTCTCAACTGATAAGCTCAATGTTACCACTTCTATTCAATACAGAAGCAACAAAGAAATTTACGACAAAGATCGTGAGTGGAGTAACGGTGGAGAATCAACATTCTCTCCTACTCCCAATATCATCGTTGATACCAATGCAACTTCAGGATTAACTTCTGAATTTACGGCCGCTGGTACAACCTGTCAGTCTTCAGAAATGGATGCCGACGGAAACTGTATCTTTGATTACACTCAGTACTCAACGAACCTTCCTCAAATTGAGCAGGTAAATATCCTCTCCAATATGAGATACGAAATTGATGGAATGACAGAAGTTCACGCTCTTCTTCAGGCCACCAAGAAAGATACTTGGTACCGTTACGCTCCTGGAGCGACAACAGTACAAGACTTCAATGTTCCTGCCGGAACAACAGTAAATACTCAAAACGGTCAAACTCTAGGGCCTGGAACTAATATCGATTACGCCCGTTGGAGATCACTTGCTCTTGGAACACGTGACACTGAAATGGAAACCACTTCTTACGGTGGTAACGTAGGGATCACTCGCTACTTTGGTGACACTTGGGAAGCTGACTTCACAATGGGGACACAGAGAATTGACAGGGATACTACGAGTCCTGATGGTTACGTTCTCAAAGATGCCCTTAAGACGGCCATCAGTAACGGAACATGTAATATCTTTGGTGATCCTTCAGCTTGTTCTGTTGACAAGTACGTGCCATGGCAAAAAACAAAATCAAGAGTTGATTACTATGAATTGAGAACAAACGGTGAACTCTTCGACCTTCCTGCCGGACCTGTTGGTATGGCCGTAGGTGGACAGCACATGTATGAATCATACAGCGATGGTGTTGATACCGAATCAAGAGCGCTTAATGTTTCTGGTGGTGGTGCTTACACGGCCGGTTCAGGGACTCGTCACTCCAGTGCCGTTTTCACCGAACTTGCTATCCCAGTCATGACAGGTCTTGATGTTCAGGTTGCTGGACGTTACGACAAGTACTCTGACTTTGGAGATACTTTCAACCCAAAAATCAGTGTTATGTATAAGCCTGTTTCTGCTCTTCTCTTCCGTGCTTCTGCTGGTACAGGATTCAAGGCCCCAACTCTTACTGAACTTTACCGTGAATCGACTCAAGGTTCTCCATCATTTGTTGACGAAGTAAAATGTGCTAACAAGGGAGACTGTGAAGCTCAACAGTACCAAGCTTACAATGGTGGTAACTCTGGTCTAAAACAAGAAAAGTCTAAGAACTACTCTGTTGGTGCTGTTGTTCAGGCCACAAAAGATTTCTCATTCTCTCTTGATTACTGGCATATCAAACTTGAAAACGTAGTTGGTGTTTCTTACCGTGGTCTTACTCTTGCAGAAAGAAACGGAGTTAACTTCAACAACTGTGGAACCAATGGTTCAGGTCAAGCTGGCTCTCCATACAATACTTGTATCACTCGTTCTGGAACTGGTGAGATTCTTGAAATTAGAACTCAACTTCAAAACCTTTCTGAGCAAACCCTTTCAGGGATTGACTTCAGTCTCCAGTACAACTCTTTCTTCAAAGGAATTGGGAACTTTACGCTAAGAAACGAAGCATCTTATATGCTCACTTACGATATCCAACAATTCCCTGGTCTTCCTATCGAGTCTCAACTTGACCTCGTGGGTGCACCAAAGTGGAGAAATAACCTGACGATGCAATACGCTCCTACGTCAACTCTTAACTTCTCTTCTATGTTGATTACAACTGGTCCAAACTTTATGTCAGACTACAAAACAAAGAAGAAGACTTATACCAGAGTTGACCTTCAAGGAAGTTACATCATCAGTGCAATCGATGCTACGGTATCTGTTGGGATTAAAAATATCCTAGGGACAACTCCTCCACTAGACCTTAGAAATCCAAACGGAAGACTTGATGATGGTCTCTACGATAATATTGGTCGTAGGATCTTCTTGTCATACGCACAACGTTTTTAATAATTACTCAAAAATAAAGAGGAAAGGATAGAATTATGAAATCACTCATCTACGCCTTAATCATTACAAGCCTCGCCCCCGCTACTCTTGCAGAGAGTGGGGACAAAGCGAAGAATGTGGTAAAAGAAGAAAGTAAAGCATTGGTAGATGCTCAAAAGAGCCAGCAGAAAGTAAATACACTTTCTGATCAAACTGGGGAAATTTTAAGACAATACCGCCAAACAACTCAGCAAATTGAGAACGCTAAGATTTACAATGACCAACTCAGAAAAATCATTGCAACTCAAGAGCAAGAAAAAGTTTCGATCGCTGAACAAATTGAAGAAATCACTGATACTGCTAAGAAAGTAGTACCGATGATGGTTGAAAAAGTGGATAACTTTGAGCAAATCGTTAACCTTGACGTTCCTTTCCTTCCAGAAGAAAGAGCGAAGAGAGTTGGTGACCTCAAGTCTATGCTCACTCGTGCTGATGTATCTACATCAGAAAAATTTCGTCGTATTCTTGAAGCTTACCAAGTGGAAAATGATTACGGACGTACTATCGAAGCTTACCGCGGTATCCGCAAAGCCGATGGAACAGAGAAAACTGTTGATTACCTAAGAATTGGACGTGTTGCTTTCTTATACCAAACTCTTGACGCTAAAGAGTCTGGTCTATTTAACAACCAAACTCGTCAATGGGAAATGCTTGATGGTTCTTACAGAAAGAGCATCCAAGAGGCCATTAAGATGGCCAAGAAGCAATCTGCTCCCCAACTGGTTAAACTTCCCATTCAAGCAGCACAAGCAACTACAGGAGAAGCCAAATGAGAAATTTACTCCTCACACTAACCCTCGTAACAGGTGCTAATGCTTTCGCACAAGCTCCTAAAAACCTCGATGAACTCCTTCTTAAAGTTAAGCAAGAACGCATCGATAATCGTAAGCAACTTTCGGCTAGAGAGTCTAAATTCCTAAAGGAAAAGAATAAGCAATCAGCTGCTCTTGCCACTCAAAAGAAAGAACTTAAGAGACTTGAGGCCATCACTGCCCAACTGCAAAAGAAGTTCGAAGCCAATGAGAAAGAAGTTGGTAAGCTAGAAGACAGCCTTCGTATCGCCAAAGGCAACCTTGGTGAAATGTTTGGTGTCGTTAAGCAAATCGCTGGTGACTTCAAAGGCCAATTTCAAAACTCTAATATCAGTGCTCAGTTCCCTGGACGTGACAAGTTCATGGCCCAGCTTGCTGAAAGTGGAAAACTCCCCAATGCAACTGACCTTGAAAAGCTTTTCTATGAAATTCAAAGGGAGCTTACTGAGTCTGGAAAGATTGTTAAGTTTAACGCTTCTGTGGTTACTCCAGATGGACAAAAGGCCGATAAGACCGTTACTCGTGTTGGAGCTTTCAACATTGTAGCAGATGGCAAATATCTTTCTTACCAATCTGAAACGAACCAAATTCTAGAACTACCTCGTCAACCACAAGGTAAGTACCTCTCTATGATCGAAGATCTTGAAGAGGCAACTTCTGGTTACGAGCCCTTTGGACTTGATCCATCACGTGGGGCGATCCTTGGTATGCTCGTTCAAGCACCTAGCCTTGGCGAAAGACTTGCTCAAGGTGGTGTTGTTGGTTACGTAATTCTAGTTCTTCTTGGAATTGGACTTATCCTTGTTGCAGAGAGATTTGTTACTCTTGGAAAAGAAGGAAAGAAAATTAAAAATCAATTAAACAACCCTGGAACTATTGATGAGTCAAACCCAGTAGGTCAACTTATCAAAGCTTTCGAGGCCAACAAAGGTCACGACCTTGAAACTCTTGAGCTCAAGCTTGATGAAACAATCCTCAAGACTGCGCCAAGACTTGAAAGAGGGATTCCAACGATCAAAATCCTATCTGCGGTAGCTCCTCTCATGGGTCTACTTGGTACGGTAACAGGTATGATCGGTACCTTCCAGTCCATTACACTCTTTGGTACTGGTGACCCTAAGCTTATGGCCGGTGGTATTTCAACTGCTCTAGTAACTACGGTACTAGGACTTGTTTGTGCTATCCCACTTCTTCTCCTACACAATGTAGTTCACTCTAAGTCTAAGGGATTACTTCATATCCTAGAAGAGCAAGCAGCTGGACTTCTTTCAAAAAGAGTAGAAACCGAAGCTTAATTAAGAAACAACATGTTCTTCATGGCCTAACTTTGAAAAGAGCTTAGGCCATTAGAAAGAACTGGAGTTAAACATGTACGATATACTAGAAACAATATCTGATTTCTTGGCCCAAGGTGGGGATGTATTGAAGTTCATCTTCTTTACAACTTTTATCCTATGGTTACTGATTCTAGAGCGCGCCTTATTCTTTAAGTTTCGTGCTCCTGAGTTGATCAACAAGATCATTGGTAATTGGCACAAGAGAACAGACCGCAAGAGTTGGACGGCACACAAAATTCGTGAATGTGAAATCTCCCAAGTAAATGTCGAGCTTCAACAGAATATCAACTTCATCAAGACCCTGGTTGCCCTATGTCCCCTACTTGGACTTCTGGGAACAGTGACTGGGATGATTGCTGTATTTGATGTTATGGCCCTTACGGGAACTGGTAACGCTAGACTAATGGCCTCTGGGATCTCCATGGCCACTATTCCCACCATGGCGGGGATGGTTACAGCGCTTTCAGGACTTTACTTCGGAAGTCTCTTTGAAGGAAAGGCCAAAAAGGCCAAAGCTTTCATCGAAGACGAGATGACGCCGGAATTTTAATAATTAGAAAGATTATAGATCAAACATTTGATTTAGTTTTTATAGGAATTTGATATGAGAAAGAAAAGACTCTCTGGAGCAGAAGAAGAAGCAGGCATCGACCTAACGCCCATGCTTGATGTTGTTTTCATCATGCTTATTTTCTTTATCGTTACTACCAGTTTCGTAAAAGAAGCCGGTGTTGAAGTCAATCGTCCAAGTGCTGCTACAGCTGAAAAGAAGCCCAAAGCTTCTATCTTTGTGGCCATTAGAGCTAACGGCGATGTTTTCATTGATAAAAGAAATGTGGATATCCGCTCTGTTCGTGCGAATATTGAAAGACTTCACGCAGAAAGTCCTGAAGGATCTATCGTTGTTCAAGCGGATAAGGATAGTAAGACAGGAATTTTAGTTAAGGTAATGGATCAAATTAGAGCAGCGGGAGTTAAAGATATCTCTGTTGCGGCCACTCAAGGAAGCTAATTCATTCATAACCCTAACGAGTAATTGAGAAAACTCCCCTTCACTACTAAAGTGGAGTTTTCTTAAAAATTTATTTATATACAAAAGAGGAAAACCACATGGCCCTGAAATCAAAAGGACAAATTTACGGAGTAGCTGTACTACTTGGCTTCCCTGTAACTATGATCCTATTCTATATCATGGCAACTCTAGTATCTCAGCCGGTAGACCTAGGATCTTCAACGGATGATCAAATTATTGACTTCGTTCGAGTTGCCTCTCAGTCTAGCCTACAAACGAGATCGCGTTCCCTACCCAAGAAACCACCAACACCACAGAAAGCTCCTGATATGCCTAAGATGAGTGTGAACTCTCAAGTGGATGCTCCTGCGCCTCAAATGGCCATGGCCGCACCAATGGCCTCAGACTCGCTAGCTTTTGGTTCTGGTCCCTACCTTGGTGGTGGAGTCGGCGGCGGCGGAGGCGGTGGAGACCGTGAAGTTATGCCTCTTGTTCGTATTGAACCGCAATACCCAAGAAAAGCGGCCATGTCCGGAAAAGAAGGATGGGTTCAACTTAAATTTGATGTGAATGAAACAGGTGCGGTGGAGAATGTATCCATTATCAAAGCAAACCCTCCTCGTCTCTTCGACCAATCGGCAAAGAGGGCGCTTCTCAAGTGGAAGTACCAGCCTAAAATTGTTGATGGAAAGCCTGAGCCAAGACGTGGTCTTATGGTTCAACTTGATTTTAAACTTAGAAAATAGAATTTTATAAAAGGTTAAATCCTATGAAATATATTACTACTGGCCTATTTTTATTTTCTCTTCTTGCTGGACAGGCCTTCGCTCTTGAAGGAACTCCCGCTTACAAAGAGAAGCTAAAATCGAGAATGCCTGGACTAACTTCCAAGGCCGTTCAAAAAAGACTCCTTCGTGCCAATAAGCTCATGGCCAAAGATGATAGGAAGGGAGCAATTGAGATCCTGCAAGGGATTACTTCAAAATCCAATTACCGCCCCTTTGAGTTGGCCAAAGCTTGGCAAACCATGGCCTACGCCTATGCTCAATCGGAGCAGTACAAAGAAGCGAGAACTGCTTTTCAAAAGAGTTTGGACACCGAAGCCCTTCCCTACGGACCAACCCTTCAAAGTTTATTTGCTCTGGCCCAGTTACAGGTAGTTGCTGAAGACTACAGCAAAGCGGAAAAAACGTTAAACACTTGGTTTGCCCTTTCCGATGAAGAGAATCCTGATGCCTATGTTTTCATGGCCACCATTCACTATAATAAGAATCAAAAAGATAAGGCCCTCACTCTAGTGATGAAGGCCATTAAGATGTCAAAAAAGCCCAAAGAGAACTGGCTTGTTTTTGCTGTCAGTCTTCTCTACTCTAAAGAGCGCTACAAGGAAGCGGCTGAGTTCCTCTACAAACTTGTTGAGCTCAACCACGGTAAGAAATCTTACTGGAGCCAGCTGGCCGGAAGTCTTCTCAGTAACGACCAAGGTCTTCTTGCCTTATCTGCCCTTGAACTTGCGATGATGCTCAACCTTCTTGAAGAAGAAGGAGAAATCAAAAATATCGTCAGCCTTTATCTCTCTAATGAGCTTCCTTTTGAGGCCAGTCAAATTATGAAGACAGGCCTTAAGAATAAGCAAATCGAAGAGAATAAGAAGAACTACGAGCTCTATGCCAATTGCCTAATTCAGGCCAAGGAATATGATGATGCACTTCCTATTCTTGAAAAAGCGGCCAAACTCTCTGAGGATGGTAAGCTCTATGCTCTTCAGGCGAGACTTTATCTTGAAAAAGAGAAGTTCAGACAATCGATCAAATTCTTTGACCTCGCAATTAAAAAAGGTCTAAAGAAGGAAATGCTTGGAAAGGTTCTGGTTGAAAAGGCCGTATCTCTTATCCAACTGAAAGAATACAAAACGGCCATGTCCGTTCTCGATAAGGCCTCTACTTACGAGTCAGGTAAGAAGCTCGCCGACAACTGGCGCCGCTATATCAATAGCCTCTAAGGCCCAAATAAATTTACCCATATAAATAAAGGTCTCTTTTCTAAGGGACCTTTTTTTTTAGAAAATTTCACAACTATAATGAGAATCTATAGCATCTAGACGGGAGTAAGTACAAATCGTGCTCAGTTCACAGTAATTGGCCGAGCACTTACCATCCATTGTTAAAGTTGCATCGAAAATATCTCTAAAAAGAGATTCTGAAGTGAAAACATCAAGATTAACGTCATTATTGATCTCACACTTATAATGAGAAGACCCCGTATTTGTGCGATCAAAAATACAATGGCCTATAAGTCGACATTGGTTGGCCGTACAGTAAATATCCCCACCGCGATCGAAGAGCGATCTAAATAATTCCTGGGCCGGAGCATCGGTGATGATGTCACTGGCAAGAATGGGTGAAAGACAGAGGCCAAAGGCCAGGCTCAATAATAACTTTTTCATATCCGACTTCTAAAGTTGGTTTAGATTATGCCCGCTCTTTGCAAGAAAGGATAGCGAGCATGTAAAAACGTAACCTCATTTTAATCCTAAATATTCGATATTACAGTATGACTTTCCTCATAGGGACAAATTTCCCACTGCCGTACAATGAGATATTGTTGCTAAAATGGGTAAGGATTAATTTTATGCCCAAAAAGATACAAGGAGGTATTTATGGAACTAAAACTCACCCCACGTGAAGAAACACGAATGAATCATAAAAGAAGAGATCACTACTGGGCCCAAGGACTTGTTCCTGCGGCAGTACATGGACGCTCAATTGAACCAGGTGTTTGTTTTGTTAATACAAAGCACTCGGGACATTGGCACCGTGGATCTATGTTTGATGTAACTTGGAATGGGCAACCTTTCAAAGCATCAATTGATGAAATTCAATGGACACCAGTTGGCCATAAAATGCTTCACGTGACTTTCCAACTTGTTGGTAAGAACGAAAAAACTCACATTGATGTTCCAGTTAGAGTTGTGGGACATGCTCCAGGTGAAAAAGAAGGTGGAATGGTTCACGTACAATTTGAATCAATCTCTATCGAAGGTAAACCTGATGCAATCCCTGAGTACTTTGAAGTAGATGTTGCTTCCCTACACCTTGGAGAGAAAATCACACTTGGTGATCTTACTCCTCCTGCAGGATGTACTTGGTATCAAGGTGACGATGCAAAAGTTCTAGTAACTTGTGCTCACATCAAAACCAAGCCTGTTGAAGAAGAAGCTACAGAAGCACCTGCTGCTGAAGCTGCACCAGAAGCTACTGCTCCTGATGCGGATAATGAAGCTGCTTAATCGTACTTTTAAAGAAAGAAAATCGGCCCTCTTTTTAGAGGGCCTTTTTTTGCTCAACTTAAACCATCTATTAATTAGATAGAATACATAAACCTATATCTTCTTCATTTAAATCCATGAAGGTGTTATACCCTCTCTCAGATTGAATAAACTTACCACTTATCTTTGGAGAGACTATATGAAACTTTTAAGCACTATCACTTTGATTTTCCTTACTTTAAATATCAATGCCCAAAGCCTATGCCAAAAGCTAGAGTCCCAAGCTCAAGATGGATACCTGAGCCTAGGAACCTTTAGCGAAAACGATCAATTTAATTATCAAGATGATGTATCAAGGCCTACTTTCTCAGAGTCCCTTATGGGAAGCCCTGAAGTCGTAGAGCTTATTGGACCATTTGATGATGAGCGCTGTGAAAATGCCCTCACCCATGATGTCCTCATTTTTGAAGGACACACCCTAAACCTGGTCTACACAATTGATGATTCTTGTGATGGTGGAAATTCTTATGGATATATTGTGGATGAGAATGGAAAACTATTCGCATCCATTGGAGACTACGATATCTATTGTATTGAAGAGTAAACACTCCTCAAAATGAACAAAGGGGCTATAGCGATGTAATGGCCCCTTTTGCCACACCTTCGTAAGCGCGCACCATCACACTCTTGCCTTCTCCCACCTTCTCTTTAATAATGCGAGCAAAGAGCATCGATAGATTCTCTACTGTTGACTCACTCTCCATAAAGAAGACTTCCTTGCCAGGAATCTTGGCCTTAAATTCACCTTGGGCAGAGACATAAGCAATTTCCACACAGGGAAGCTCTTTGATCACTCCATGAGGAGTTTGCCCTCCACTGAACTTAAGCACTTCTTCTTTATTTTGAACATTTTCCCATTTACAGAAATGGATCGTGTTCTTAAAAAGCTCTTGGCTCAAGTAATTTTCCATCTCCCAACTCTCAACTCCGTTGATAAAAACATCAACTGTATTCTTGTGGCCATGGAAGAGGCGCTGACAATTGCCATAGTGCTCTTTCAGTCCGTGGGAGTAATGGAAAGTGGGCTTTGGCTTTCCCTCGATTAGGCCAAAGCTTTCATCTTCAAGTGAAATCTTTACGGCGGAAACGGTCTCAGGCATTTCGGCCAAGATCACTTCCTCGAGATACGAGGCACTGGTCACTTTATTTACGTGATGAAAAGGAAGCTCACAAATTCCCTGTCTTGGGCACTCATAGTGAATTTCATCATCATTCAATCCATAGGTATATTTAAAGGTGGCCTTATCCTCGGCGAGCTCTTCGATAAGGCCCGTGGGAACAACCAAGCGGTGATCACAATCGCGATCGATAATTTCTTTCACTTTCTTCTTAGCGTAGCTGAAGTCATAGACGACTCCCTCCTCATCGGTCTTTCCAATAAATTCCACATGAACTTTCAGGGCATCGCCCACCACGCCCAAGTGGTCATCTAAATAAGCATAATCGAGAACCGTTACATTCTTATAAAATAGTGAAATCTTCATATTGCTCAATCCTTAACTGTTGGCCTTTAGACAACTCCATTATAGCATATTTCGTGTCTAAACTTGGGCCCTTGCCATGGGCAATCTAACCCAATATAACGGAAGCAGTCTAGAAAATAGGTTATAAATGAACGTATTTATGCTATACAAGCGCATAAGAACGTAAAATCTTCCGTGGTGGAGTGTATAATAATGCTTAAGAAAACTCAGAAAAGTAATCAGGCAAATTCCATGAATAACTCAAATTCAGGTGATAAAAAAACTAAACGTGAACTGGGCAAAGACGTCATGGACTGTGCGGTCAAAGACGATACTGGACTCAATGATTTTCAAAAGCTACCCAGCTCCCATGATATTGCCATTCCCAAAGTTGGAATTGAGCGTTTTCGTATCCCTTTGAATTACCTTCACGCCGATGGCAGTGTAATGAATCATGACTCTGAAGTATCTATGTTTGTCTCACTCGAGGCCCATAAGACCGGAGTTAATATGAGCCGTTTTCCGGCCATTTTACAAGAGGAAGCGGCCAACTCCCCTATTTCTTACGACCTGATAGAGAAGGTTCTCACTCGCTATAGAACAGATCTTCGCGACTTCGAAGATGAAGAGCTTATAGGTACGGCCTATCTTGACCTCAATTTTAAATACCCTTTGAAGCAGCCTTCACTGAAGAGTGAGAATTGGGGCTGGCAGTACTATAATGTGGCCATCAATGCTTCCCAAGATAGCAAAGGCCAAACTGATATCGCCCTCACCCTCGATTATGAGTACTCTTCGACCTGCCCTTGTAGCCTTTCCATGGCCAAGCAATACGAAGAAGACTTCCGCACAGGTAAGACGACGGAAGGAAATGGCATCGCTACGGCCCACAGCCAGCGCTCCAATGCCCGTGTACAGATTAAGTTTCACAAATCGAGTGCCCTAACTATAGAAGAACTCGTTGATCTTTTGAGAAAGAGCATTCCCACAGAGACTCAAAGTCTGGTTAAGCGTGTTGATGAGCAGGCCTTCGCCATCCTTAATGGAGAAAATCCTATTTTTGTTGAGCATGTGGCCCGTCATTTATCTGAAGCTCTCGATGAAGAATCGCGAATTATCGACTGGAATGCCTATATTCAGCATTGGGAATCCCTGCACAGCCACAATGCAGTTGCCTATATTCAAAAGGTTAGAGGCGAATAATTTCTACAGACTCATGTAATGATTACTGACTTGCTGCATTATCTCAAATAACTCCCCTCCCTATGGTAAAAACTCCAACGCCCAAGAAGAGTGTGGAGGATCCACGTTGATTAGCGCGACACATATGTCAGAAGATGATGGCCTTATGTGTGGACTAAATAATTGTAATACCGACTCTCCACAGATACTATCTTGGCCTTTTATGGATCTCATTTTTGATCACGAGGGAGTCATCTAAATGAAAATGTCGAAAACCTTATCCAACCTACTCAAAGTATCTCTACTAGGAACTTTGGCGTTAACAGGTTGTTCTAAAGAAAGTGCTCAACTTACACCAAGTACTTCTGACCTAGTTGAACTTGTTGAACATAAGCTCTTTTCTGATCGCTACCAGAGACTAGATTATGCTGTAGTTTTAGTTCACTTAAAAACTCCCGCTCTTTTAGAGTCATCTCAATTTGATGAAAATGGAAAGCTCGTCATCAACCAAGAGCACGCTGCCGCCATTGCCCAAGAACAAGAAGAAGCTCTGGCCGCTGCAAAGAAGCTTACGGATGAAGCCGAACTTCTCTTTAAATATAAATTCACCATTAATGCCCTTGCCCTCTCTGTTCCCGTAGATTTCTACGATCAGATTGAAGGATTGGGTATGGTCAATGGTGTTTACCAAGAAACCGAATTCAAAAGACCTGAGATCAAACTCTCTTCTGATGACCTTAATAAGGTGATCAAGATGGTTGAAGGTGAAGTCAATAGTGTGACTCATATTCAAGCGGATAAGGCCCATGATGAATTGGGAATTACCGGTAAAGGTATTAAAGTTGGAATCATTGATACGGGTATCGACTATACCCACAAAATGCTTGGTGGTTCTGGAAGTGCTGAAGACTACGCTTCTATCGATCCAGCAGCGGATACCCCTCACTTTCCTAATGCAAAAGTAGTTGGTGGATTTGACTTCTGTGGTTCTGATTTTGCTTCAGGACCTCTTGTTAAGAAGTATATGATCCCTAGACCAGATAAGAACCCTATCGATGAGCAAGGACACGGAACTCATGTTGCCGGAACTGTTGCTGGTCATGGTGATGGAGTTAATACTTATTCTGGAGTTGCACCCGATGCTCAACTCTATGCTCTTAAAGTATTTGGTAAGCAAGGTGGGACAAGAGACACCCTCGTTATTAAAGCACTTGAGTGGGCGATGGACCCTAACGGAGACGGTAACCCTGATGACCGTCTTGATGTTCTTAACCTCTCTCTAGGTGGAAACTACGGTAAACCAAATATTCTCTATTCTTTGGCCCTTAAGAACCTATCCCGTTCTAAGATGATCACCGCCATTTCAGCTGGAAATAGTGGACCTGTTCCTTATATCGTTGGTGCACCAAGTACTGCTGCCGACTCACTCTCTGTTGCCGCTTCTGTAGATGCAACCGAAAGTAACTGGAAATTTCCTGGTTCAGAATTCCTCGTTGATGGTGAATCTCTGATGTACCAAAGAGTTGAAGCGGCCTTTACTAAGCCTATTGCCGACGCTCCTGTCAGTGGAAAAATTGTTTATATTGGTGATGCCGCAACGGAACTTAGTGATGAAGTAAAAGCTGCCGTTAAAGGAAATATTGCTCTGATCGATCGTGGTGCTGTTACTTTCTTTGAAAAGTTTCAAAGAGCGATCAACGCTGGTGCCGTTGCTGCCGTAGTGGCCAATAATCAGCCTGGTGCACCTATTACCATGAGTGGGGATGAACCGGTTGAAGTTCCTGGAATTATGGTTACTCTCGACCAAGGGCAAATCCTTAAAGATGCTCTTGCTGCTGGCAAAGAGGTTTTGGTTGACCTTGCTTCAGAGAAACTTGTAGAGAGACCAGAGCTTATTGACCAAATTACTTCCTTTAGTTCTCAGGGACCAAGAAGTGAAGATGGACTTCTCAAACCAGAAATCTCTGCTCCAGGATATCAGATCCTTAGTGCCAGAATGGGCGGTGGATCACTTGGCGTAAAAATGAGTGGAACGTCTATGTCGGCCCCTCATATGGCCGGAGTACTTGCTCTTGTTAAGCAACAGCACCCTGAGTTCACTGTTGAAGAGACAAAAGCTCTTCTTATGAACAGAACGAAGTTTTTAAATCAAGCCGTTGGAGAGACTTATACTATGACTCTTCAAGGTAGTGGATTAGTTCAGACCTACGATGCCCTGAAGGCCGATGCTCTAACTCTTCCTTCTTCTCTTAGCTTGGGACAAATTCAATTGGCCTCAAGCAAGACCATTAAGAAAATTCTTACGGTTAAGAATATCTCTAATGAGGAGAAAACCTTCACC
>JBFHGF010000003.1:0-23789 GCA_041583335.1 Bacteriovoracaceae bacterium | reverse complement strand
TTGACCAATGCTTCTAAGAAGTTCCCCGGCCACATTCATATAAGTATTTTCAATTTCATTACGTGTGGCCTCACTATCATTCATCAGGATATGCACAGAGAGGATGGGATCAGTGATATCTTCACCCTCTTTCTTTCCAGAGAAGAGAACACGTGAGTGGTAAGCTTCACTGCGAATGCCAATGGTCCAATCATCACTGCGACGATCTTCCCATTGCCACCAATTTTCTTCTTCACTATCTTCACCATGGGTTATTGTGACATTATCTGTGCGATTAATGGTTTCTTTATTAAAGAGGTAGAAGAGACTAAAACTCGTTGTTGTTTCTTTAAACTGCGAGGCCCACTGCTCATCCCTTTGATAAGGTTTTAAGAAGTCTTCTATCGATGTCATGGCCTCTGCTGCTTCTAACGTATGGACATTCTCTGTTAGTGGATTGATGTAACCTTTAAAAATAGTTTTATATAATTTGTTCTTATTATATTGAGACCAGTCTTTATATTTAATTTCATAGAATTTTCTCAAAGATCCCCCATGAGTATAATTCAAATCAAAGATTGGCATCTTTATAACCGGCATATTAAACCATAGAGAATGGGCCATTTTGGTATACTTGCTCGACTCTTGCATAATCTTATAACTTTGATCGCCAAAACGTTTAGCAAGGCTTGAAAAGAGTTTGATTCTGCCATAGGAATGTTCTGAACCTAGGGCCATGCCCGGGATATCCCCTAAGCGTATTCTTCCCTTTCCTTCTATGGCGGCTTCACGAATAACCACATATTCAGCAGGCAATGCGGACTCTTCCCATTTGGAAATCGTTAAGGGAAGAAAGAGGTCGAGGATAAATTTTCTAGAGAGTAGTCCTTCGGCCTCTGTGGCCACGGGATAGACCAAAGTCCATTGCTGGGTATAAGTGACAGTTCCAGCGACTACATAGCCAGCGCCCAGTTCAAGACCAAGCTTTAAGCGGTCTTTAACTAAGAAGCGATCTTTTGTGGAAGTGGATTTCGGGTTACGCTCTACTGTTCTTCCAAGTCCTATGACGAGATTTTGAATGAGGCCTTTATCCACCCCAAGAGTCGCATTATCAATATTGATGGAGCTAACTCCAGAGGCCAATGCTTGAATGACCTTAGACCACACTCCAGCGCCTTCTTGGGCCGAAGCACTGCCTAGGTGCAGGGCAAAGCAAAGAGCTAAGAATAGGACTTTAAAGGCATTTTTCATAATTGAAAGGGACTATAGCGAGTGGATGGATATGATGCAATGCGCGCCGTAATTTATCCACACTTTCCTTAGAAAATTGACCCTTATTTTTACAATTTCTTACAGATTGTCATTTTTACCATATGCAGTATGTAAAACTTTCACCATTTATAAAATAGAGGATTTACGAAGACTTATCAGGCCTATATAACTGTTCATGAAAGTGAACACGCAAACTAAGCACAGAAGTTCAAATGTTGACGATATGCGCTTATAAAGTTTTCACGATTAACTCAATCTAATGCTGAGAATTAGTTTGAATTAATAAAGACGGCCAATATAAGTTGACGCTCTTGAGAGAGAATCGGTAACTTGGCCTTAGGTTGAGATTCTAAAGAAAACTCAAATTAATTAGGACTAGGGTTTTTTGGAGTGACCCTAATCTCACAAAGGGAGAGAGAATATGGTTAAGAAAATCGTTTTAAGCTTGATGGTTGCCTTATTTGCTACGACATCTATGGCCCATGCAGGTAAAGTTCGTTACCTCAGTTTTGAGCAAACGGCCAAATCAATGAATAAAGATGTTGATATGGCCATGGCCGAAGATCCCTACTTTATTATTGCAAGTGTAACGGCCACGGAAGTGGGTGAGATGAATATGGATCAGAAATTTGATCTTCCTTCTGCCAAAGATCTGGGATCAATTATTGCTTCTCTGGATAAGCTGATCGCTCTAGGAACTAAGGTTTGGGAAATCATTAAGAAAGGTAAGCCTGTTGTTAATGTCGATATGGGAACTCCGATCAGTATCCTTCCTCAATCAGATGATCCTAATATGGCCTTCTACCAAATGGAAAACTGGAGTGCTCCAAGGGCCAAACGTTATAGAATTGAATATAAGAATTTGCTTGGAATGTCGGTTATCGCTTTTGATTACACGGTACAATTTCAATATAATGGTGAATTCGAAGGTACTGGTAAGTACGTAACAGGTCTTCAAGTAACGGCATCGAATGTGGCCGTAAGCTGGGGATTTCAATTTGATGCCAGCACTGAGTTGATGTCTATCTCAAATAGAGGACGCCTTGATAACCCTATTGCAGCGGGTACACTCCAGATCAATTACCACGCTTCATCTGCTCTTAGAGATATCTCAAGTGCTGAGACATTTCATGTAACAGGTGCTGGAGAAATTCTTAAGTATTAAAATTAAATTAAAGACTAAACAACCCGAAACGTTGGTTAGATTTATTGTGTGTTTAAGGCCCTCTGTGTGAGGGCCTTTTTTATTCTTGTTCTAGGGCGGGGTATTCTATATGGGCCCCTAGCCCATGAAATTCCTGAGGGTAAAGGGTGGCCAATCGCTTAAGGGCCGAGAGCCCATGGGGTCCTTCCCAACAGCTACTAATGACCAAACGTTTGGGCATTGGGGTAGGCCATGGGACTTGGGAGGGTTTATAAACCAGACCTAGAGCTTGATTGGGCTCCTTTAGGTAATCGGCCATACACTCTTCGTGCATCAAGGGAATCTCTGAAGAGAGGTCCTTATACTCTTCATAAGTTGCAAAGGGCTCCTCAAAGTAGTCGATAAGTCCTTCTTTTTTGTGTTCAAGTAATTGCTCCCATAATTCAAGAAGTTTGTCCTTGGTCCAAGAGCCATTCATATCCAAACGAAAATAGTATTCAAATAAGTCCACATCATAAGCGCTCAGTGCCTGAACCACTTCCTCGACGCTTTCGCGGTGGATTTTTATTTTTACTTTGCCTGTGGTTTCGAGTTGGGCGGGGAGGAGGCCTTGGAATTGTTCGAAGCTTAGGAGTTTGTTGAGTTTAACTTTTTCTTTGTCATTTTCGTTGTCATTTTCATTCTCGTTATCACTACCATCATTCGTTATTTTTTTAGTGCTGTGATAACTGAGGATCTGGTCGGCCAATTGGATAAAAGCAAAGAAACTGGAAGGGGATAGATTGAGGTCCCTAAAGTAATCAACATAGTCTATAAATGATTTGAACTCAGGGATATCCGTCTTTTCTAAGTCCCATTTAAACTCTTCAATGGACAGAGATAAAGGAGTGTCGAGAAAGCCTTGGAAGGGTGAAATCTCTACAGTGGCCGATTGGACACCATTGGAGAGCTGGGCCAGGATACCATAGCGCTTATCGATGATATGGCCCTTAACCCGTTGGGGAAAGGGAAGCTCTACAGTGTAGCTTGATTCCTTGATTAAATTCCATTTCATGGATGGGAGCCTCTGGTGTGAGTTTATAAAAAGAGTATAACGGCACTATAGGCCAAGGAGTAGAGAAAGATATACTTACCAACCGTTGCCAAGGTTATGTTCAAGGCACGTCCTTCACTGTCGCGCAGCAGACTCCACCATTGTTTAGAAAAAAAGAATAGAGGAGTCACACCGATGAGGTGGTAGAGGTGGTGGTGGTCTTTAAAATAGAGCATAACTTGAGCAATGATTTGACTGACTAAGATAAATAGGAAAATCAACTTTCTCATGGTGTGACCACCTAATAGGGTCGCCAGGGTTGTCTTTCCCTTGCTCTTGTCTGTGTAGCGATCGCGTAGATTATTAACCCCCATTAAGGCCGCAGATAAAAGACCCACAGTTGATCCCCAAAGCAGTGTTTTGGTGGAGGCTTCGCCCGTGAGCTGTAGGGTCTGTAAGAACCAAGTTCCCCATACGGCCACAGGGCCAAAAAAGATAAAGGCAAAAGCTTCACCCAGGCCAAAATAGCTCAGGGGAAAGGGGCCACCCGTATAGGCCCAAGAAAAGAAGAGGGAGGATAATCCAATAAGAACAATAGGCAATCCACCAAGCTTCATAAGGTAGAGGCCTAAGATAAAAGAGAGTCCTAAGGTAAAGAGGAAGCCTTTCTTTACTGCTGGTGCAGGGATAAGCCCTAGGGATGTTGCTCGTGGTGGCCCGAGGCGATTTTCATCATCTAATCCTTCAACGCCATCGTAGTAGTCATTGATCAAATTAGAGCTGATTTGCAGTAAGACAGCACAGGCCATGGTGACAAGGGCCGTAAAGAAGGAGAAGCTTTGAGGTTCTTGTTGATAGGCGAGGCTTAGACCCAAGATTACTGGACCAGCTCCTGCAGGCAGGGTTTTTGGACGTATGGCCGTCATCCATGGGTTGCTATTTTTCAATGAACTTTCCTTCATTAGAGTTTCACCGTCTTGAGTTGATCATAGGTTTGGGCATTATCTTCATCAGTGAAGACACATTCTAATATAAGAAGTTCAGGAGCGTCACTCCATTGCTTTAAGTAAGTTTCGTATTCTTCCTTAGTCTTTACTAATTGGGCCTTGATGCCAAAACCTTGGATGATGGGGGCAAGGTCGATGTGGTGAGGGGTCGTGAGCATGGGAAGAAAAGGATTTTGCTTCTCATTTTCTTTCTTGCCTACAGGAAGGAGTTTGAAAATACCTCCACCATGATTATTGGCCAAGACAATGAGTACGGGGGCCTTGGGATCAAGAGTACTCAGGCTTGCTAGGGAATTGAGGTCATGAATAAAACTGACATCACCCATAAAGGCAACCGTAATTTCTTTATTAGCTTCGTAGATTCCTTGAGTCATTGCTATATGACCTTCAATCCCGCTCGCGCCACGGTTGGCAACCACTTGCCAAGATTTTCCTTGGGGTTTCTGAGAAGCGTAGGAATCGAAGCTGCGAATAAAAGTGGAGTTGCCCATAAAAATATTGCGGACACCTTCTAAAAGCTCAACGGCCTTTTTGGTCATTACCGGATAGTTTAGGGGTGAGCTTTCTATAATTTGAGACTTGCTGGCAATCATCGCTTCAAAGTTGAGTAGGGGCTCTTTCTTTGTATTTTCCATGCGCCCTTGAGTATCTTTGATATAGGCATTGATCGCCTTCAGCGCAGTAGAAGGATTAAGGGACCAACGCTTTTGAAAGGCCAGCCCTGGATCTTCATGTTGATGGGACTCACAGATTTGGATGATCTTGGCCATTGGGTCTTTGGAAAGTCTCTTTTCTAAAAATTTATAGTAGTGCTTTGAAGTAAGGCGATGACCAAAGTGAATAATTAAATCGGGATTAGATTTTTCTAATTCACTTAAAACCTCTGGATGATCAAAAGTAGGAATGAGTCCTTGCTCACTTCCAAAGCGGTACTTAAGCCCTGTAGTTACATCACAGCTAAAGCTTCCTTGATAGTGCTCTAAAAAGAACTCCATATCCTCCAACACTTCAGGGCCATGCTTATCAAGGGGGCCAAAGACCACAAGGGGCCTTTGAGCATTATCTAGATCATTGAAAAGCTCAGTGAGTTCCGATTGAGCAATACGTTTCTCTAGCGGTGCATGCTCAAGGGAAGGTGTGGCCAGAGAGAGTATTTCATGAATGGCCGCGGCCCAAATCGGGTCCATTTCTACAGCAGTGTGATCAAGAGGTTCACGAAAGGGAATATTGATATGAAGCGGTCCTTGTGGGCCACTTAGTGTTGAATGAATAAGATGGGCGATTCGTCCACTAAGGGCCCGTGGTGGGTAGTCTCGCTGAGGCTCTGAAGTCATCCAGTAGTTCTTGCAATAATCCCTAAGGACTTCTGTTTGATCTATCGTTTGATTGGCATCAATTGCATTGAGTTCGCCTGGGCGATCGGCACTGAGGACAATAAGGGGAATTCTCGATTTCTGAGCTTCAATAATTGCGGGTAAGAAATTGGCCACGGCCGTTCCTGACGTGCATACCAAGGCCGCGGGTTTCTTACTGGCGCGAATAAAACCAAGGGCCCGATAACTTTGGGCCCGTTCATCAAAGCCAGTGGCAAAGTTGGCCTCTGGGTGAAGAGAGATTGCTTTTAGCAGAGGGGCATTCCTCATGCCCGGCGCGCAGTAGAAGTTTTTAACTCCATTTTTGACCAGTTGATCAATGATCAAGGCCGCCCACAAAGACGAGGGATTGGTAAATGCACTTAAGTCGCTATAGATTTTGTTGTTCATAATGTAATTCCCTCAAAGGGGCTAAAGGATTTTATTTTGTGTCCCGTTTCTTCCCATTCTGCATGGGCCGTTGAATCGGAGACAATGCCCGCACCACCATAGAGGGTGGCCTTCTTGGCCATGTAATCAATTCTCAGGCTACGTATGCCAACACAGAGTTCACTATATTTTGGACTTAATATACCGATGGCCCCCGCGTACATACCACGATCGATTGGGTCGTGCTCTCTCAGAAAATTCATGGCCTGTGCTTTAGGCATACCACAAACAGCAGGGGTAGGGTGAAGCCTTTCGATTAATTCCAATAGAATTTTCGGGGAATTTTCTCGTGCCTTAAGCCTGAGCGGTGTTTTTATATGTTGCAGGGATTTGAGCTTGAGTACAAAAGAGTCCCCTTGGGATATTTCACCGTATTGCTCTAGGCCTGAAGTTATATAGTTCACAACTTGTTGGTGTTCAAATTGCTCTTTTGGCGATTGAAAGAGTTCTTCTTGTAAGCGCTGATCTTCTAGGGGGTCTTGGGCGCGCGGACGGGTACCGGCCAGAGCATCAAATTCGAAGTTGCCTTGGTTGGCCTGAAGTAAACACTCCGGAGTATTACCCATGAACACTTGGTCAGTTGCTTCGAGAAAGAAGTGGTAGCGTGATTCGGATTTTATTTGATCAAAGATTTGTAATGAACTCATCTTATCAATAGAGGAAAAATCCAACTCAAGAGTTCTTGCCGCCACAATTTTTGTGAGGACATTTTCTTGATCGTTCAAACGCTCCAAGGACCTCTCAATAAAATTCTTCCATTGCCCGTAAGCAGGATATTCCTTTTGGGTGCTAGGAGAGAGTCGAGCAGATTTTGAATCTTTAAAGGTAAAACTCAAGGCACTTGTACTTGTGTTTTCTTCAGCTACTTTTTGAATGATTAACGTATTTTCTTTGCGATCATAGATTAGGGTGTAATCACAAATAAAGTAGGAAGGTAAGTTCCAGCCTTGCCATGGGCGCTTTTGATCAAAGGGAAGAAGGCCAAAGATAAGAATATCTTCGTGAGAACTTAGAATTTCTAAGCAATGATTCACTTCAAGATGGTGAGATAGTTTGAGTGAAGAAGGACTGTAGAGGCCTAGGTATTCGTGGGTTTCATTGGAGAAGTAGAGGCGATTGAAGCCTTTGGTTTCTGCGTGCAGCAGTGACTTTAGTAACATTCCATTGGGGTTGTGGTTACAGCGGTAAATCTTGATCTGCTGCGTGGCCTTGGGAAGTAAGGGGCGTACTTGAATAGGATCTTCACTTAAGACCTTTTCAATGTGAATTCCTAAATCGACACCAGCGAGCTGCTCCATAGAAGGTTACGCTTCTTTGTCACCAATATAGAGAGTGGCAATTCCAAAAGTGAGGGGCATGGCCTTAGGACTTTTGAAACCTGCCTCTCGCATAATCTTGAGGAAAGCTTCACCATAAGGATAGTCTTCAACGGTTTTATTGAGGTAGCTGTAAGCATCACCATGACCAGAGAAGAGATTTCCTACAAAGGGAAGGACATGGCGAAAATAGAAGAGATAAACCATGCGCACCAATACATTGGTGGGCAAGGAGAATTCCATCACCATCGCGCGACCACCGGGCTTAAGGATTCGGTGCATCTCTTGTAGACCTTTTAGAGTACTGGGGAAATTTCGAATACCAAAACTTACTGTTGTAGCATCGTATTGGGCATCTTCAACTGGCAAGTTACAACCATCTCCAATGCCAAGAGAGATCTTTCCTTGCAGGTTGGCCTTCTTTACTTTTTCTTTTCCAATTTCAACCATCTTTTCAGAGAGGTCGAGGCCTTGAATTTTTGCTACTTGGGAGGCCTTGGCCAATACCAGGGGAACATCGGCCGTACCAGTGGCCAGGTCGAGGACTTGGATATCCTTTTGCTTGGGCAGGTTATTTTTTATCTGATGACGCCAATAAACATCAATCCCAAAAGAGAGGGCCCTATTGAGAGAGTCATAAGTAGGGGCAATATCATCGAAGATACGAAAGGATTCTTTCTTCCTTTGCGCAAGTTTTGTATTTTGTTCTGTCATATATCCTCAAGGTGTTTATATTTTCCAGAATACTGTAGTGAGCTTTTCTTTACCCCCTCTAACTACCAAATTTTACGCACCTAGAGAAGGAATAATTTTGGGACAAATTCTAGATTTTGCCATTATTTCTTTTTTATTTTTAGTTATTTAGAGGGTTTAAGTTTACACGCTGAATATCGGGTGATAACTTTCCCTCCAAAATCGACGAGTAATTTATAGTAAGCATGAAAGAGGCCATCAGTGAGTAAGACTGACTTTCTTTTAAATATACCAAAACCTATCCTACTTAAGCTTAAGGACATTGACCTCAATGTTCCCTCCGAAAACTGCAATCAAGCAGTAAATGAGCTTCTTCAGCGCTCTGTCCTGCTCGGGGGCAAGCGCCTTAGACCCCTTCTTACCTATATTTTCTGTGACTTCTTTGGGGTGGATCTCTCTGACGAAAGATGTGAGGTCTGTGCTACTTCCATTGAAATGGTTCACGCCGCTTCTTTGGCCCACGATGATGTGATCGATGAGGCCACAATGAGAAGAGGCAGTCCCAGTATCAATATCCAGGCCTCTAACAAGAAGGCCGTTCTTGCTGGTGACTACCTCTTGGCCGCAGTAATTAATCGCCTCACTCAAAAGGGAAGCCTTGAGTTAGTAGGGGAGATGTCTCTTGTTATTCAGGCCCTCTCTGAAGGAGAGTGGATTCAGTCTGATGCCATTGAGCATCGTCAATACACCCGTGAACTTATTGAAAAAATCGCCTTAAATAAAACTTCATCCGTGATGACTTGGTGTGGAGTTTCGGCCGCTTTGCTTAGTGATCTGCCTAATCAAGAAAAGAAAGACCAACTAAGAGAATTGACCAAGGCCTTTGGTTTTCATTTGGGTTTAACTTTTCAACTCCTTGATGACACCCTTGATTTCAGTGGGGAATCCCAAAAAGATAATCTTCTTGATCTTAAGAATGGACAGGTCAATTCTGTAATTTATGAATGGCTTGAAATGCACCCTGAAATCTTAAAGGACTTCAAGGCCGGAGAAGATATCATGGATCTCTTCACTATGGATCGCATTGAAGACGCCATTGCCATCGTTCGTCAGCAGGCCCTTGAGCACTCCCAAAAGAGTCGCGATCTTCTTGGGCAAATGAAGGCGACCCTTCAAGACTTCGTTCCTGCTAAGAATTTGGAGCGTGGTGAGAAGACTTTAAATTTCATTTTGAAGTTTCTCGAAGATCGTAAAGTCTAATATTTTTCTCTTTTTTCTGATAATTCTTTAATTTAGTCCGAATGTTCGGTGCTCTTTTATTTTTTTTGCCTATAAGAAGCATCGCTCCTTTTATATATCCGCGTAAATTGTTTAACATCATAATTTATTTAATTTTGAATTTAATCTAAACGCAGGACAATTATGAATAAGATTGAAATCCCCAAAGAAAGTATCGAAGTAAAGAACTTCTCTCAAGGTCAGTGGTGTGAAGCCTCTGGTGAAAGAAGGGAAGTGTACAGCCCCTATTCTGGCAGTATCATTGGTCATTTTAAAACCTCAACTTCCCAGGATGTTGACCAGGTGGTTCGCGCGGCCAAAGCGGCCCAAACCCAATGGGCACAAACTCCTATTAAAGAGCGTACCCAAATCATGTTCCGCTTTAGAGAAATTCTTCAAGATCAGGCCAGCAAGATTTCTCATATGGCCGCACTGGAGTGTGGAAAAACCTATGAAGAAGCTTTTGCGGGACTGATGAAAGGAATAGAGGTGCTTGAGTTTGCCCTATCCCTGCAAAATATGGACAGTGGCGCTAAGATGGAAGTTTCCCGTGGTGTGCATTGTGAATACCGACGTGAGGCCGTAGGTGTTGTCGCCTCTATTACTCCTTTTAATTTTCCGGCCATGGTTCCTATGTGGACCATTCCTATCGCCCTCACTCTGGGAAATAGCTACGTTTGGAAACCTTCAGAGAAAACTCCTCTCACTAGTTTATTGCTCGCCGATGCTTTGATGGAAGCCGGTGTTCCCGAGGGAGTCTTCAGTGTTATCCAAGGGGAGAGAGAAACGGTCGAAGCGATTATTGATCATCAAGATATTTCAGCAGTGGCCTTTGTAGGCTCTTCTAAAGTTGCCCGAACTGTATATACCCGTGCTACGGGACTAGGAAAGAGGGCCCTTTGCCTAGGCGGTGCAAAGAATCACATTATTCTCCTTCCGGATGCCGATCCTGAAATTTGTGGTCGGGGAATAAGTGATTCTTTCACCGGCTGTGCTGGTCAGCGCTGCATGGCCGCCAGTGTTCTGTTGGCCGTTGGAGATTGCGACGAGCAAATTGCGAAAATCGTCGAGCGCGCTACTTCTCTTAAAATGGGATGCGAGATGGGCGCAATGATCACCTCAGAGCAAGTTAAATTCTTGCATCAAGCGATAGCAGATGCGCAAAAAGCAGGTGCTAAGCTTATTGTGGATGGAAGGGATGCCCCAGCACCTCAAGGTTATGAAGGGGGATATTGGTTAGCGCCTACCATCATTGATCATGTGGAAGCGGGAAGCGTTGCTGCTACCACGGAACTCTTTGGTCCCATCTTGAGTATCATACGCTGTAAGAACCTTAGTGAGGCCCTTGAAATAGAGAACTCAAATGCCTATGGGAATGCATGTTCCGTATTCACAAATTCCGGTAGTGCTGCTGAGAAAGTGGCCAGCGCTGCAAGTTCAGGCATGGTTGGTATCAATATTGGTGTACCTGTACCAAGAGAGCCTTTTTCCTTTGGTGGGATAAACGAATCAAAATTCGGTTACGGGGACATAACCGGGATTCATAGTCTCAACTTTTGGGCCAATATTAAAAAGGTCACTACGAAATGGGAATCTCAGTCTGATCACAACTGGATGTCTTAATTCAAATTAAATTTTAACTGGCAAAGAAGGACTTTAAAATGAATGATTTTAAAAGGGCATCCCATGTTGTCCTCACCTCACATTCCAATCAAGTATACAAAGAATCCATTCCTCTAGAGTGGGGCAATCAAGATCCTATGATAAGAGGTCCTGTCATTGCGACAACTTCAGAAGTAGAAAATCGTAATGCCATCGGCTCCCACTCTGGTGGCTACACCGTCTATCGTGCACTTTCTATTGCATCAGGCTCTTTTCCCCGTGGCCATAGACCCGATTTGCAAAATACCCATCCTACCACTCCAATAGGGCCACAAGCTTCATGGTTTGATCCTGAGAAAATTGTTTCTCTCGATCCATGGGGTGCTCATGTCGCCGATGTATTTAGTGAATACTTAGGTAAGGGATACAATATTCAGCCCACCATTGCGGTGACACAGGCACGCTTAAAGATTCCTGAAGTCGTGGAGGCCATTGATAAAGGTCGCCTCAAAATTGATGGCAATATCGTAACGGAAAATAAAGATATAAAAATCACGAAAGTGGCCTTTGAACCTGTTTGGTATCTTCCTGGCATGGCCAAGCGTTTCGGTGTTGATGAAGGAGAGCTTCGAAAACTTCTCTTTCAAGAAACGGGGGGAATGTTTCCTGAATTGGTGACACGTCCCGATCTGAAGGTTCTGCTACCTCCCATTGGAAGTTCTACCGCTTATATTTTTGGTGATATTAAAAACCTCTCCAACCCCGATGTCCCTCTTACTTGTCGTGTTCACGACGAATGTAACGGCTCCGATGTTTTTGGCTCTGATATATGTACTTGTCGTCCTTACCTTATGTATGGAATTGAAGATGCGGCCCGTGCTGCCCAAAATGGGGGAGTTGGTCTTATTGTTTATTTTAGAAAAGAAGGGCGTGCCCTAGGGGAAGTAACAAAATTCTTAGTTTACAATGCCCGTAAGCGCCAAGAAGGTGGCGATTCAGCGGCCAATTACTTTCATCGCACTGAATGTGTCGCTGGGGTTCAAGATGCACGCTTTCAAGAATTAATGCCTGATGTTCTTCACTACTTTGGGGTTAAGAAAATTCATAACCTCCATTCAATGAGTAATATGAAGTATGACGCCATTGTAGGCAGTGGTATTGAGGTAGGAAATCGTATTTCTATTCCTATGGATTTAATTCCTGAAGATGCTCAGGTCGAGATCGAGGCCAAGAAGGCCGCGGGCTATTTCACCGATGGCGAAGTGAAAGGTGGAGACGAGCTTCATCATGTCCAAGGTCGTAAAATTGAGGAAGAAGGATGAATTTAAATCGTGAACAAATTGATTATCTTCTCAGTCCTCGTGCCATTCGTGAGCGTTGTCAAAAAGTTTGGGAGCTCTCTCTTGCTGGTAAGACTCACTTTGAAATAGATCAGGAAAAGATCGTTCCTTGTGCGGAATATGTACTTGATGTCATCAATGAGAACTATCCCGACTACGATATCCCTTTTCATTCCCGTTGGGGCCACTTCAATGCGGCGGGGTTTAATCGTTTAAAGGTGCTCGATGAGCGTTTGGCCGCTCTTTCGGGCCTTGATAAGGCGCGAGCAAAGCTTGATCTCGTCATTGTTTCCGTCTTGCTTGATGCGGGTGCGGGCATGGGGTGGCGCTATTATGATAAGAGCAATGACTGCTCCATTGGCCGCTCGGAAGGGCTTGCTGTTGCTTCCCTAGATATGTTCTTGAGAGGGGAGTTTTCAAGTTTAGAGGCGCCTGAAGTTGATGCGGACGGATTGGCGAAAATTGACGATGCCAAAATAGCTTCGGCATTTCAGGTGACTGAGACCAATCCTCTGGTCGGAATTTCGGGGCGAACGCAGCTTTTAAATAATCTCGCTCAAGTGATGAAGGACAAACCCGAATTCTTCCCAGGAGGAAGGCCCGGTGCCATCGTTGATTACTTAGTCGCCAAACATGGTAAGAGTTTTAAATTATCTGACGTCCTCAATGCCGTGCTGCTGGGTCTCGGAAGTATCTGGCCAGGTCGCTTAAGTGCAGAAGGGATTAATCTCGGTGATATTTGGCCCTATTCCCTCACGGATACAGATCAAGAATTTGAAAACCTAGTGGCCTTTCACAAACTCTCTCAGTGGTTAACCTATTCCTTGGTTGGCCCTATGGAAGAGGCCGGGCTCGTCATTAGGGATGCGGATCAACTCACTGGGCTCGCGGAATACCGAAACGGCGGACTCTTTGTCGATCTCGATGTTCTCAAGGTTCGTGATCCACAAGATCTCTTGCAGGCCCATCGTCCTGATTCTGAATTCATTATCGAGTGGCGTGCCCTCACCCTTTGTCTCCTAGATCAAATGGGGGAGCTTATCAGAAATAAATTAGCAAAGAGTGCCTCGGAATTTCCCTTAGCAAAAGTTCTTGAAGGGGGAACCTGGCATGCTGGACGCAAGATTGCGCAGGCAAAACGTGAAGATGGTGGTCCTCCAATAGCGATCATCAGTGATGGAACAGTTTTTTAATGGGGAGTAAATATATGAAAGGTAAACTATTTGAAATTAATCATCCGGTGATGAGGCATAAGCTTGGCTATATTCGCGATAAGAATACCGCGACCCCTGAATTTCGTCGCCTTGTAGCCGAGGCCAGTCAGATGATTGCCTATGAGGCCACACGTGATTTGGATCTCGAAGAAATTGAAGTGGAGACTCCCATTCAAAAGTGTAAAACGAAGAGGATTAAAAATCGCCCCATTGTGGTTTCAATTATGAGGGCCGGCAATGGCATGCTTGATGCGATTCTCGATATCATTCCCTTTGCCGCCGCTGGGCATATTGGCATCTATCGCGATAAATTTATCCACAATACAGTGGAGTACTACTTTAAACTTCCAGAGAAGTCTAAAGGCAAGGACATCCTTCTTTGTGATCCCCTCGTTGCAACAGGAGATACTTTAATTGCTTGCCTTGATCGCTTAAAGCAGTATGAGGTTGGAAAAATTCGTGTCCTCTCCCTCTTGGTTTCTCCCAAAGGTTTGGAACGTGTTCATCACTTCCATCCCGACGTAGATATCTATTGCATCAAAAAGGAGACCGGAATCAATGATATGGGTTATCTCATTCCCGGCGTAGGTGATGCAGGCGATAGGCTCTATAAGACCAAGTAGGTGATATGAATCCATGCAAAAAACCTTTTATTTTGGCCATTGGTGGCGGTAGTGGTTCAGGTAAGACCACTTTCGCCAGACGCCTTCAAGAGAAACTAGGAGCAGGGAAGTGTCGTCTCCTCTCTCAAGATAGCTATTATATTGATCAAAGCCACCGCTTTGATCGAGATGGGGGCAGTGTTAATTTTGATCACCCCGATGCCATTGAGTTCTCCCTGTTGGCCGCACATCAAAATGAGCTGAAAGAAAATCAAAGTGTGGATGTCCCCATCTATGACTTTGCCACCCACAAACGCCTTGAGGAAACCATCGTCTTTGAACCTGCTCCTATTATTTTGGTTGATGGGATCTTAGTCCTGTCACGGGCCAATATTCGTGAGGCCTCAGATTTCTTAGTCTTTATGGAGTGTGAAGAGGACTTACGTTTCCAGCGTCGTCTGGAGCGCGATATTCGTGAACGAGGGCGCACTCCAGATGGTGTCCATGCGCAATTCTACGGACAGGTTAAACCTATGCATGATGAATTCGTAGAGACTTCTAAACATTTTGCTGACCTTACGGTAAGCGTAGAAACTTTTGATGATCAGTTGGAGAGTCTCTTTAAAAAATTATTCGCTATTGCTTACGTGTAGGGATTGTCGAACGCCAATTAAGGCGATCTGTTTTTACTTATTTCTTTTCGCCGTAGAAGCCTACTTTCTTACAGGTCGGGATGTGGATGAAGCATTCCTTCATGGCCAACTTACAGCGCTCCATACCCCTTAAGGTTATACGGGGAACACGGCGTCGGATTGTCTTGGTGTAAAGGGTAGGGTCTGATTCTAGAGGGGTTTGGCCTTTGGCCTGTTTTACGGCAATTTTTATTACACAGCTGTGGTAAATACTCTCTTGAGTGAAGTCACGCTCCCACTCAAAGTAAAGCTCTCCGTCTAAGACTCTTTTATTTTCAATAAAGGGATTGATGGAGAAATTCCTCTTTTCTAATTCTTCGGTGATGAGGTCTTGCAGCTCATTGATCTCTTCTTCTTCCTCGCTATCCACTACAGACTGATCTTTCATACGAATTTTACAATCGGCGTGTTCGACTACAAATTCTTGTGCCAGACTTTGGTAGCTAAGAGTAGTGAGAATAAATAGAGAGAGCGTTAGTTTTTTCACTCCCTAATTATATCACTCAAGAATCTATTATCCAAACAATGTCGGCGAGGGCGGCAATAAAGAACGAGAAAACGCTTTTGGCGTCTCCTGTAAAACCGACTAAAAAAGTTTGGGGAGAAAGTCGTTAAAGGACTGAGCACAGGCCTCTTCTATATCTTTAATCTCCTTAGGGATGGCGCGAGTCAAATTCTCATGGCCCTTATCGGTGATAAGAATATCATCTTCTGTACGAATCCCTAGACCTTGCCAATGGGCCGGAACTTTAGGATCACCTTTTTTAAAGTAAAGTCCAGGCTCAATAGTAAAGCACATGCCGGCCTCAAATGAAATATCGTCCAGCTCCGATGTTTGGTAAGGGGAGTTGTCATGAACGTCAAGGCCGAGCCAATGGCCTGTTCCATGGGGATAGTAAGCGCGGTGAGCACCCGATTCAATAATGCCCTCTACGCTTCCTTCTAAGATTTTGGCATCAACCATGGCCTGAACCAAAACCTTAGTGGTTTCGTGGTGAACTTCTGTCAGTGTGTGACCTTGAGACGCTTTTGAGAATCCGGCCATCTGCGCTGCTAGAACCACTTGGTAGAGGTCCTTTTGGGCCACCGTAAACTTCCCATTGACGGGAAAGGTTCGGGTGACATCACTGGCATAGAGGTTTACTTGTGAACCAGCATCAATAAGTAGCCAGTCGCCATCAACCAAATTCTTATTATTTTCTATATAGTGCAGAACTAAGGCATTGGTTCCACCGGCCACGATGGGATCGTAAGCATGTCCCTCACCATTTTTTAAAGTAAAGATATGGGTGAGCAGACGCTCAATATCTTTCTCTGTTTTATCGCTTCCCGCATAGGCCATAGCGGCCTTGAAGCCAAGGGTTGTCAGTTCTGCGGCCTGCCTCATGGCCAAAATTTCATTTTGATCTTTGATCAGGCGAAGTGACCCAATCATAGGAGTTAGGTGTTGCATGCCTTGGGGGCGATGAATCTTTTGTTTCCTTAGGGCCTCAAGTCGAGTGAAGGCCTTCATCACTTGGGCGTGAAGGTCGCTACGGTGTAGGTCATAGTAGAGCTTGTGGGTATTTTTCATAAGCTCGGGCAACATCTGCTCAAAACTTTCATTAGCATAAGCATCATCAATGGGTAGCAAGTCGCGGGCCTTTTCCACGCCCATGCGAATACCGGCCCACATTTCCGCAAACTCATCTTTATCCCTGAGGAAGAGGATGCTCTTATGGGATTCGTCCAATTCTTTTTTGATGACGAGCGTGGCGTGAGGTTCATAAGAACCTACCAAATATTTGAAGTTGGAGTCCTGACGAAAGGGAAATTCGGTATCGTTACTCTTGGTTACAAAATCGGCTGCGGGGATAATCGCTAGTGATCCAGGGATCATCAGATTGGCCAAGTTCTTTTGTCTATCTTCAAATGCGGTAAGTTCCATGCTCATTCCTTATTTTTGCTTTATTTTTTAGACGAGGGCCTTGAAGAGTTGGGCCACTTTATCTATTCCAATGGTTCTCATAAACCCTGCGAGTTTTGGTCCCTTCTCCTTTGAGATTAGGATTTGGTAGCACAGGGGAAAGATGTCCATAGGCTTCATTTCTTTGGCGTGCATGATTTCATAGAGGGCCTCATGAAGTGCCTTATCTTCTTGATGATGTTCCCCATCCTTTTCAAGCAAGGCCACCATATCGGTGATAAAACCTCTTTGGGCTTCATTGACCTCAACGGTTGGTGCCGTTTTATTGATGGCAAATTTGAAGTCTTCAGGGGCGTAGAGTTCTAGCCAATTGAGGGCACATTGAGCCCGTTGTTCAAAACGCCTCTCATCGCGCTCATTTTTAATTTCCGCTTCATAGTATTTTCTGGCAGCAGCGAGATCACCATCGTTAATTTGAAGAACGTTAGTGAGGTGGCGAAAGCTTGGCTGAAAAGGCATCTCACTAGGGAGTTCACCATCTTTAATCTGTGACAGTTCGTAAACCCTTTTGGCCATATTCACTTTCTTCTCATTACCTTCTTCTACGCCATAGGCCAGGCGCTCTTGGCGATCGAAGTCTTCATAGGTCTTGATGGCATCGAGATCAAAGCTTACAGCAAAGTCGACATTTGATTTGTAGCTGGCAAAAATCCAGCGCACCATTTCGGGCTCGTAGACTTTAAGCACATCATTTACCGTAACCACATCACCAGAAGATGAACTCATTTTTCCGCCTCGACCTTTGATCGATACAAAATCGTATTGGAGGTAAATAGGAGCTTGCCAATCAAAGAGCTTCACAATGTCCTTAGCGGTAGTGAAGCTTCCCCCTTGGGAAGAGTGGTCTTTTCCACCTGGCTCAAAATCTACTTTTTCAAATGCCCAACGCATAGGCCAGTCCACGCGCCAAGGAAGCTTTAGTCGAGTAGTCGTTGCAAGTTCCTCACTGCCGTCATGATTACAGTGGTCACAGTGGTAACCAAGATGAGTACCATTCCATGTTTTATTGCTAATTTTATTATCGGTATTACATTCGGCGCAGTAAACCGATACCGGAAGCCAGGAACTATCAAGGGGCTCTTTACGGTGTTCATTTAAAATGGCGGCCACTTCATCCCTCTTGTCCAGGGCGAGCTTAATGCTTTCTTTGTACTCTCCAGCGCGGTATTTCTTGGCCTGATAAAGTGGCTCTAGTTCGATTCCTACTTTGGAGAGCTGGGCCTCAAACTTCTGTTCTTGGTGGGCCGCATAGGATTCAGTTTCCTCAAAGGGATCGGGGGTATCAACAATGGGCTGGAACATATATTTTTCTAGCTCTTCTTGTTTGGGCATATTCTTAGGAATTTTTCTAAAGGTATCGTAATCATCCCAACTAAAGATAAAACGAACTTTCTTGCCACGGGCCCTTAGGGCACGGGCCACGAAATCAACAGTAATAACCTCACGAAAGTTACCAAAGTGAACCGTTCCGGAAGGAGTGATTCCACTGGCCACAGTGAAGGTGTCTTTATCACCCAATTGGCGACAAATGCGATCGGCCGTCATATCGGCCCAGTGAATGAGAGGCTTTTGTGTTTGTGTTTGGTCAGTCATTACAATTCCAGTTTTCGTTGTTTCATTTTAGTTTTATAGCTATCTATACTTCATTAAATCCATTCATGGTTTTGAAGGCGTATCCTATCAAAAGAGGCGCTAAAGGACTAGTTTTAAAGGCGTTAAACTCTTGTGAAACAATTAGATTTGATGGTTCTGGAGCTTTTGTGCTAAGGTCATACCCATGATTGTTAATACCCTTATTAAAATTCTCTTCTTCTATTTTATTTTCGTATTGGTTCGAAATGTAATGCGTGGTGCCAGTAAAGTAAATCAAGTGAAGAAGCAGATGCGTGAGCAAATGGATCGGATGAACACTCAAGGGGGGGCATCGCGCCAGCAATCAACACCACCAAGGCCAAGTGAAGATGTGGTGGAAGCGGAATTTAGACACCTCTAAATAAAATCGGCCCTTGTCACTTTTGCCACCTTTTGACAAAAACTGCCCAAAATAATTAGTTTTCTTCTTATTTCTAAAGAGTTCTTTTTTACCTCATTTTCTTAATTTATAATAATTTCAGTCCCTTAGAGGAATTCATCACTTTTTGTTTTTTTATAATTTTGTTATGGGTTGATAATGGGCCTATGCGAAAACGTAAAGTCCTTTTTATTTATGAAGGATGGCTAAAGGGGGTTGCATGGGAGTCCACAGGTTGAACGTTTTGATACTAAATGAGGATCCTCAACTTATATCTCAGATTGAAAGTACATTGAGGGCGCAGGGCTTTGATTCCCAATGGGCGCATACCCACTGTGAGGCCAAGAAGCTCTTGTCCAGTGGCAATTTCGATGTGCTGATCACTGATATAACGATGCCGGAAAACGATGGAATAAAACTTTCGAAGTCGGTATGTGGTCAAATCCCCATTGTGCTGCTCACTTCGGGCAGTGGTGGTGAGCAAATGGCCCGTAAATTTGAAGATATTTGCGATTGCTTCCTCGATAAGAACGATATTGTCTCAAGAATGGGCAAGGCCACATGGAAGGCCTTTCAGCGCTTTAAAATTGATCGCCAAATAGTGCGTGATATGAAGATGGCCGCCTAAGGATTATTTAAAAGAGAGTGAGTCCCTTCTTCCAGTTATACATTATGGAGAGGATAAAACTGGGGTGGGTACTTCTTTGCTGAGTTCGAAAAAAGCCAGGCCCTGCACTTAGCGCAAAGTTGCGGCCCTTTTCAGGATGGAAGGGATCAATAAAGAGGTGGCGATAGAGGAACATTCCCATAGAGGTTTTAAAGTGGGTATTTCTCATCTCGTTTTGTTTGTATAAAAGGGCGAGGGATTGGATTTTGTTGAGCTCTAGACCCAAGATATGGGTTTGATAAAAGAGGGTGTCTTTGGTGCCCAGACCCAGAAGGGTTCCTTGCTCGTCTACAAAGTATCGGTAAGGGTTCTCATCCAATCGGGTGGTCTGCCATTGCAAACGGCCCATATAGAAAACGCGCTTAACTTTCATGGCAAGATTTGTACCCCAATGGTTTCTTTCAAATCCACCAATATCACAATAGTGCTGATCACAATCAAAGTTAGCGAGGGCCTTCGTTTTACGGTAGGTATATTCTTTACCGATATAGAATGACCAAAAAGAGATCGGATGAAATTCCAAAAAGCCTCGGGTTGAATTGATCACACCACTGGTTTGGAATTGGACATGGGGGCGAATCATTCCATAGAGAGGAGAGTAATTTTTGTTACTGCCCCAGATTTTTTGGCCGTAGCCTATATCGGCCCTCAGAAACCCGCCAATAGGATAAGGGCGCACAAAGCCTTCGTAGCGTAAATCAAATTCTCCAAAAACTTCGGATATTCCTAGCGATAGAAAGAGAAAAGTAGAGATAAAAAAAAGAATTGTAGTTTTCATGAAAGAGTTAGAGTCCTAACGCTTCTTTAAGATCAGCTTCACTTATAATGTTTTGGGCCACTTGAGCGCGACAAATGGCCAGTGCTCTTTGGTAGGCCGGACGTTGACTGGCATCGACAACTGTTAGGTCGATATGTTTTTGACCTTCGATATGGGAATACTTAACGGCATTTTTTAAAAGGGCGACGGCCTCTTCATAATTCATATATTACTTCCTTCACTTAAACTTTATTTACGTATAGATAAGCACATCTTCTCTTAAATTCAAATAATCTGGCCAGTCTTTCTTCTCAAGGGCCTCGAGTTCATCGAAGCTTCCGTTGCCCTCAACCCAATGGCGTAGGGATTCACCACCATTGATAAAATCAATCGCTAGCTTTTCGTATTGATACTCATAGGGTTTATCATTCCATTGGAATTCAAATTCATCTTGATGATAAAAGGCCTGCAGGAGTAGGGCCCCTACTTTCCAACTTAAGAATTCATGGGGTTTGAGTGCATGAATATGCACGCCACCACAGGCCTTGCCCGCATGTTTTTGAAACATGGGAAAAAACTGAAGAGGACGCAGGTAAATATCTTTGAGTCCATAAGACTCAACCTCTTTTTGAACTTTTGCACTAAAGCTAAAGGGATCAATTCCGGGGGCACCCAAAACTTCTAAGCTTCTTGTTGTTCCTCTTCCTTCGCTAATATTAGTTCCTTCATAGAGAACCGTTCCCGCAAAAGTAAGGGAGGACTCAGGAGTGGGAAGATTAGGTGATGGATTGATCCAAGGCCGTTTGATATCACTCCAGTGATAGGAGCGTTTCCAGCCTTCCATTTCGATCACTCTAAGCTTTGTACCGGGGCAGTGGATTTTCTGCTGAAGCTTGGCCACTTCCCCAAGTGTTAGACCATGCCTTTGGGGGATGGGATGATGACCCACAAAGGAGCGCCACTGCTTCTCTAAAATCGGTCCTTCCCAAATGGTTCCTCCCACAGGGTTGGGGCGATCGAGAACGACGACTTCAATATCCTTATTTTCACAGGCCTCCATCACATAGGAGAGGGTCGTGATATAGGTATAGACTCGGGTTCCCACATCTTGCAGATCCACCACAAGAGTGTCGATGCCCTCAAGCATTTGCGCCGTAGGCACTCGGGTTTCCCCATAAAGCGAATAAATAGGAATTTTAAAATAGGGGTGGAGGTAGTGGTCGGTTTCAACCATATTATCTTGAACATCCGTTACAAAACCATGCTGCGGCCCAAAGGCTTTGGTCAAGCGCTTTCCAAAGGTATGGATCATGGACTCAAGTCCGAGACGAAGCTTTCCATCTATGGCCGCGGAGTGCCCTAAATAGGCAATATTTCCCTTGAGAGAATCTTGCAAACTTTTCGATTGGGAAGAGGAAATGAGCTTCTCTAGACCTAGAATAATATTTGACACGTTGTCTCCATAAAAAATCAAAAAACTAAAAGAAATATTTTAAACGTTAGTCTATAATTTTGCCATGATGAAAATTAAAAGCATAGCACCTAATTCGCTGTTATTGAAGGCCATGGCCTCGATGATTCTATTGACTCTTTTTATCCAAAACACTTGTGCCAGTGATGCTCACGCGGCCAGTGTTAATGATCCTAAACAGTGGAAGAAAGATCGGGTAATCCGAGGCTTTACTGTATTCACTAGCCATAGAAAAAATTCTAAAATTGTTCCCATCAAAGTAGAAGGGGTCATCGAAGCTCCTATCACTGCTATCATGGAAAACTTAAGGACTATCGAAGGCAGCGAGAAGTGGACTCCTGATTTAATCATAAAAACAACCCTTGCCGATCTGGGCCCAAAAAAGGCGATTACTTATTCTTTAACCAATATGCCGTGGCCCCTCTATGATCGTGTCCTCATTCTAGAAAATGAACTCTTCTTAGATAAAGAGCGCAAACTGCTCTTTGTTCAAAGTAAGACCGTCGATTTTGATCGCCATAAAATTCCCAAATCAGAGAAGACTATTGAGGCCATGGTGGGTTACTCCAATATGGGCTTTCGTCCAATCAGTAAAGATAAGACCTTTGTGGAGTTTACCGCCTGGGTTGATCCCAAGGGGTCCATCCCCGCATGGGTTATCAATTTCTTTCAAAAGAAATGGCCAGTTGCTTTTTTTGAGGCCATTGAAGAGAGAAGTGATGATCATTCTCCCGCTCTTCGCCCCGGTCTAAAAACAATGCTCACTGATTTACTCAAAGAGATGGACTGGGACCCTAAGACTTTTGATTAGTCACCATTTTTGGGAATAAACTTTATTGATCACAGTGCGTTTTATGAATTATGTCAGTAAGCGTTAAGCTGTGAATATCCTTGGGGCTTCTGATATTTTCTTAATTTTCTTCCTATTCTGTTCCTATTCTCTTCTTTTGACTTGGATATCTGCATTTGATTTTTTAAAATGGTAGATACCACACACTAACGCAAAAAAACGTTACAAATTAAGCAGGGAGACATCATGAAGCAATATCTTGATTTAATGAAACACGTTCTCAAAAACGGAGAAGAGAGAATGGACCGTACTGGTACGGGAACCCTTTCCGTCTTTGGTTACCAAGCTCATTACGACCTCTCAGAAGGTTTTCCTTTGGTGACGACCAAGAAGCTTCATTTACGCTCTATTATTCACGAGCTCCTTTGGTTCCTCAAAGGTGAAACTAATATTCAATACCTCAAAGAAAATAAGGTTCGTATCTGGGATGAGTGGGCCGATGAAAACGGCGACCTTGGCCCTGTTTACGGTAAGCAGTGGCGTCGATGGGAAACCAAAGAACAAATCATTGATCAAATCTCTGAACTGGTTGAAGGAATCAAAAAGAACCCTCACTCAAGAAGACATATTGTAACGGCGTGGAACCCTTCGGACATTAAAGACATGGCCCTCCCTCCTTGCCATACCCTGATGCAATTCTATGTAAGCAATAACGGAGAGCTCAGCTGTCAACTCTATCAGCGTTCGGCCGATATCTTCCTTGGTGTACCTTTTAATATTGCCAGCTATGCTTTACTCACCCTGATGATTGCGCAAGTGACAGGTCTAAAGCCTGGTAAGTTTGTTCACACCATGGGTGATGCCCACCTTTATTTAAATCATCTGCCTCAGGCCCAGCAGCAAATTAAAAGAAAGCCTCATCCTCTTCCCCAGATGAAGCTTAATCCTGAAGTGAAGGATCTCTTTGATTTTAAATTTGAAGATTTCGAATTGGTTAATTATGTGGCCCATCCTCATATCAAGGGTGAGGTTGCCGTATAATGATCATCTCTATGATCGTGGCCATTGGACGTGAGCGCCAAATTGGCGCTCAAAATAAAATGCTTTGGCATATTTCAGATGAGTTTAAACACTTTAAGAAGACAACCATGGG
>JBFHGF010000002.1:0-23808 GCA_041583335.1 Bacteriovoracaceae bacterium | reverse complement strand
GGTGAAGTCTTTGGCGAATTCTATGGGGTTGGTGAAGGTAGCAGCTTTAGTTCAAGAAGTCATATAAGAGTGACCAACAGCTCTATAGAAAACTATAAACTAAATGATTCAGTATTCACTATTTATAACAATAATACGGATTATTTTTTTAGTGGAACACTAATTGGTGGGGATGCAAGTGTTGAAGGATATCTTAACTTAAATGAAAAGAGTAAAGATAAACTAAGCAGTATTACTGGGAAGGTAAAATCAAAGGATATTCGAGTTTTGGCCGGGATAATGAGCCAGCATAATATTTTCAACAAAGGTCTAAAAGGAGAATTAGAATCAACCATTCAGGTTGATTTTGATGTGAATGATATCGAGTCTTTAGATCTTGTGGCTTCTCTTGAAAAAGCAAGTTTCCAGTATTCTGGAATAGATTTTAAATTGAAGAAAACTCCAACAATTGTTGAGATCGATGATGGTAGCTTTAAGAACTGGAAATATCATTTTCAAGGTAAAGGATTTGATGTTGAGTCTATTGGAGAGGGCAAAATAGGTGATAAGTTTAAACTTGTTCATAGTTTCAACGTTGATAGTTCAATTCTCGAGCTAGTGAATGATAAAATTGAAAACGCATACGGCGTGTTGAAAGGCGAACATGTAATATTAAGTAATGGAAGTATCCAAAACTACCTATCCCTACTGGGGGATGGTATTAGTTTGAAAGTTAAGAAGTTACCAGGTCTCATTACGAATCTTATGTTAGATGTTTCGATGGATAATGATCAAATTATTGTGAACTCCATAGATGGTGCTTATGGAAATGGGGAAGTGAAAGGAAGTGGAGTAATTAAACTCAAATTTCCATTTCCTGAAATTGATTTGAGTCTAAATGTTGAGAAGACACGTTATCCACTGTTTAAAAAGAGTGGTATCGTATTATCGGGTGATTTGAGTTTTAAGGGAGAAAAACTCCCCTATGATCTTACCGGTAATCTTGCCATTATTAATGGTGAAATTATCGAGGAAACAAATGATCTGGCTTCTTCGGCCATTAATAATGAAAGTTATCAGCGCTATATTCCAGTGGGATATTTAGAAGGTAATGTCAGCTTTATGAAAAGCGATATCAAGGTTATTAGTTTTAGTCCAATAAGAATAAAAAATAGCATGATGAATTTGGGGTTGTTAGGAAATATGAAAATATTTGGAACAATGACAAACCCTAAGTTTAATGGGGATCTCTCTCTTGGTAATTTGGAAAATAAATTCTTATTTAAAGGTCATGAATTTCTATTAAGTGAAGGCGTCATTCATTTTGTCGATGGAGCGAGAAAAGAGAGTCCGGAACTAAGGTTCTCTGGTACATCGAAAATTAATGAATACGATGTGTATATTACGGTAACTGGTCCAGCGGATAGTTTGGTTGTTGAAATGACTTCGAACCCACCATTAATTCAGGGAGATATTTTATCTTTGCTTACGCTTGGGGTTACGAGTGACGTATCAAAAAACCTCGGGGAGCGGCAGAGGCAGTCTGTAACAACGCTTTCTATTGGAAGTTTAATTATGGATCAACTTAAGATTAATCAAAGTCTCAATGAAAACTTAGGATTGAGATTAAGTGTGCAGCCTGAATTTGAAGAGGATGGATCGACTCTGCTTGAAGGTAAAACGGATGATGTCTCTTCAAATAGTCGATTAAGGTCAGCAACAGTAGTCAAAATACAAAAGAGAATAAATAAAAAGGTAAATCTTTCAGTAAGTTCTACACTGGGGGGAAATATCGATCAGAGTCAGGAGATGAATATTAATTATAAGTTTGATAAGTCTTGGTCACTGGAAGGCGTTTATGAAGTAAAATCCAATGACGAACTAGAGCAGCAGGTCCCAGACTCTGCTGGAGCGGATATTAAGTATCAATGGTCATTTTAAGAGCGTTAATTATATTTATATCGATTTTTTCCTTGGACATTATGGCCAAGTATCCTTCTGTCGTCTGTACACCAAGAAGACTTTGTGAAGACGTAGATATAAAGGTGGAAGAGCTCACTGAGGCTGAAATATCTGAAACGGCTTTTGTCGAGAGAGTCCGAGCGATTGGCCTCGATAAAAGTATTCGCTTGTTTCAAACTTATAAGGCCAAAGATAAATTATATGTTTTGATAGAAAAAAAATCATTGATTCAATCGATCAATATTATCGCACCAGAAGAGCTCGATGGGGATCAGATTCAGAGAATTTCTCAGTTGCAAGAGGGTGTTTTCTATAATGAAGCAGATGTGGAAGCTGCAGAAGATAAAATAAGAGAGTGGTTACAAGAAAGGGGTTATCAGGATATTTCTATTAAAATAAATGAATCAGGTCAAAATAGGGGTCATGTTGTTCTAGATATAGAAGTTGAATTTGGCTCAAAGGTCACATTGAATAGCATATCTATTGAGGGAAACTATAATGATATTGCAAATGAGTTATTTAGAGGATTAAGGAAAAGTAAAAATAAAGTATATAGCCGCGTCCAAATGAAATTGGAAGTTGATAGAATTGTCTCCGAATTAAAAGGAATGGGTTATTTAGATACAAAAATTGAGTTTCATGAAAAAGAGCTTGGCCCTTATAAAAGAGATCTCGAGCTAATGGTTGACTTGGGTGTTCGTACACAATTTTCATTTTTTGGTAATACTCATTTTGCCAGTGAAGAATTGCTTATTAATATCAAAAAATCTCTTGTCGATGGATCCATTACCCTCGAAGGAGAGGGGATCTCAAAGGTTATCAAAAAGAGCTACTTGGAAATTGGTCTGTATAATACCAACGTCACTTTTTATGAAAGATTAGGAGAATCAGTTGGACACGATAAGGTGCGAACCCTGTTCTTTCATATTGAAGAAGGTAAGAAGGTTAGACTAAAAAGCTTAAGCTTTAAGGGGAACTTACTTCTCGATATAAATACACTAAAAGGCCTTTTTTACGATAATGCTAGTACTTTGGCTTCTCGAGATTTTCTAGATGAAAAATATCTGAATAGTTTTTCAAATATATTAAAGGACTATTATCTCCAAAGAGGTTTTGTTTTTATCGATATATCTAGGCCCAGAGTCATTTTTAATAAAGAGTTAAACTCGGCTGATGTAACTTATTCGATCAAGGAAAGGCAGCAATCATTATTATCTGCCATCAATCTCGAAGGTATTCCTGAGGCACAGAAGCCTGAGGTGTTGGCACAACTTAAAAATCAAGTGAGTCAACCACTTAATGTTGTAGAACTTGAAAATGATTTAGCGAGAGCTTTGAACGTTCTTCGTGATCTTGGATATTTCTATGCAGAGATTAAAAACCTCGATGAAGATAATGTTGTTACCTATGATATGAACTTTACAAGATCTCAGATCAATCTCATTTTTAATTTAGGTAAAGTAACGAAGTTTGAAAACCTCGTTTTGTCGGGAAACCGAATCACAAAAGATATTGTGCTAACAAGAGAGGTAAATCTTCAAAGAGGGGAGGCGATTACTCCACAGAAACTAAAACTCATTCAAGATAAAATTAATGGCCTTGGACTTTTTGCACGTGTTCAAGTCATTCCGATTGTTACGAATAAATTAAGTAGTGATGAATACAATAAGACAAATGTTATTGTGCAAGTTCAGGAAAAGAAATTTGGGCGTGGTGAAATTGCACCTGGCTACAGAACAGATATTGGCGCCAAGCTGTCTCTACTTCTGACAAAGAGTAATCTTTTTGGCTTAAATGATTCGGCTTCTTTGAAGTTCCAAATTAACCGTCGATTTTCCCTAAGTCAGTTTGATCAGAGAAGACACGATAGAAATAAACAACTTATCGAAGGTTTAGGTAAAGTCAGCTATACCTTTCCCTATCTCTTCAATATGGTCGACTTTTCAGGAAATTTCTCAGTACAAAGAAGAAGATTCTATAGCTTTGATGCCGACATCTTTCGGGTTTCACCGCAGATCTCAAAACAATTCAATAAATACTTCGGAATGAACTTAAAGTATCAGTACGAAAAGATTAGGCAGTTTGATGCCACCCAAGAGAAAGATCAGGCTACCTTTGAAATTGGAAGTTTGACCCCAGGGATTACTTTAGATTTCAGAGATACCCAAATTGCACCTCGTTCGGGTGCTTATTTTAGTTTGACTTGGGAATTTGCAAATCCCTATTTTGGTTCGCAAAAGAGTAAAGAAATTGAAATTGATTTCTCGAAAGTGATTTCAAGAAATCGTTTCTATATACCCATCGTGGATAAAACTTTTGTTCTGGCGTTAAGTGTATCGATGGGGATGCAGGAAAACTACGCCCGAGGACAAACTGTAAATAGTAACGGGACCACCCAGTCCCTGGGCTATATCCCATCTATTAAGGTATTCCGTCTGGATGGTTTTGATGTTGTTAGAGGGTATTCGGATAATGAGATTAACCGCCTTTCAAATGGAAACGATATTACCCAAGAGCGAATTGAAGGAAGGGCCTACTTTGCCAACCTCAAAGTTGAGCCTCGTTTTTATTCAAGTGACAGTTTAGTGATGGGCCCATTCTTTGATGCCGGAAAGCTATTCATTGGAAGCTTTAGGCCTCTTGAGCTTAGAACTTCTGCAGGCTTAACCTTTAAGTTTTTGACGCCTGTTGGCACGCTGGACTTTGATTACGGGGTTAAATTGAAGCGAATGAATATAGCCGGCACTGGAAAAGAGGCTTTTGGAAGATTTCATATCAGTATTGGGTATTTTTAACCCAATTCGTAAAATTGATGCTTGACTATGGGCCCAATAATCGATTATATACCTTCTACTTATGTATTTTGTTGAATTGATGCTAAATAAAAGCTGTTGAAGGATTGTTCCTATGTATACTCAAAAATCGTTCGTGTTGAAACCTGCTGATGCAGAAAAAAATTGGTACCTAGTTGATGCCTCTGGGCTTACTGTTGGTCGTTTGGCCACTAAGCTTGCAGATGTATTGAGAGGAAAGAACAACCCGAAATATACTCCACATACTGACTCTGGTGACTTCGTTGTTGTTGTTAACGCTGACAAAGTTGTTTTCACTGGAAATAAACTTGATCAAAAAGTATATTACAAGCACTCAGGTTATGTTGGTGGTCTTAAAGAAAGAACTGCTCGTGAGCAACTTGATAGACAACCAACTAAAGTACTTATGGCCGCTGTAAAAGGTATGCTTCCTAAGAACTCTCTTGGACGTAAGCAACTTACTAAGCTTAAAGTATTCGCTGGATCTGAGCACGCTCATGAGGCTCAACAACCTCAAGAACTTAAACTGTAATTTAATTAAAAGGATAGAAGCAAATGGCTGCAAAAGGTAAAACGTACGATGCTCATACTGTTGGTAGAAGAAAATCCTCTGTTGCAAGAGTTTACTTATCAGATTCTGGTAAAGGTTCTGTAACTATCAATAACCGTGATATTAAAGATTATTTCCCAAAAGCGACTGATCGTTATGTAGTTAATCAACCACTTAACCTTCTTAAAATCGCTGAAAAATATGATCTTAAGATCAATGTAAGAGGTGGGGGAACAACTGGACAAGCTGGAGCTATCCGTCTTGGTGTTGCTCGTGCCATCCTTAAACTTGATCCAACTGTAAGAGGCGAGCTTAAACAAGCTGGTTTCCTTACTCGTGACCCAAGAAAGGTTGAAAGAAAGAAACCTGGTCAACCTGGTGCACGTAAGAGATTCCAATTCTCAAAACGTTAATATCGAATTTATATTCTATATACAAAGAAAGGCCTTCAATACGAAGGCCTTTTTTTTGTCCAGTTTTTCAGTAATTCACGATGACTCCTAAACTAGGTACACTGCTTTGGTGAAAGACATAAAAAATATATCTATACGTGGGGCCAAGACTCACAATCTGAAAAATATCGATTTGGATATTCCTATCCAGAAGATCAGCTGTATTTATGGGCCCTCTGGTTCTGGAAAGTCATCTTTAGCCTTCCATACTTTATTGGCCGAATCAAAGCGAAGATATTTAAATTCACTTCCCAATGATGTGAAGTTTTTCTGGAATATGCCTACGGCTGCTGAGGTTGATTCAATATACCCTGTTTTGCCTGTGTGGGGGTTAGCGCAATCGAACCCTATTCTAGGTTCACGTCCCATATTTGCAGACTCTATGGGCCTAACTGAAATGGTACAGAGACTATTTCATGGTTGGGGGGAGATGTGTTGTCCAACACACTTGAGTCCACTCGTTCCTATTGATATGGATGAAGTGTTTTCATCAGAGCTGAAGAAGCATGATTTAGAGGAAAATGAAGTGCTTCATTTTCTGATAGACCGTAGTACGTATCAGGAAATTTTTCCGGAGGGCCCATTTCCAAGCCGAAGCTATGACTTTGAGTCTGATCAAATGGATAACTTTGATGAAGAAATGCTGTATTGGGAGCTTTTTAGAATTAAGTTTTCGGGAGTAGATAAGCTTAAGAAGAAGTTAGCTGAGTACCCTATCTCGACGCGTAAAATATTTTTTACTTTCAAGACAAAGGGGGGACTTTATAAGTTTCCTGAAGGTGGTGGGTATCGATGCGAAGAGTGTGAATTCACGAGAGATCGGATTGAGTTCTCTCCGGATGAACTAAGTCCTTATAGCGCTTCTGGAGCTTGTCCCCACTGTAATGGTCATGGGATGAATCTAGAGTATGACCGCAGTAAAGTGGTTAAGTATCCCTATCTCTCCATTGGCGAGGGAGCAATTTCTCTTCTTGAGTCTTCTCACTTTTCATATTTATTCTCTTCATTAGAGAAGGAGTTGAAGAAACAGAAAATTAGTCTTCATCAACCTTTTGAAAGTCTTCCTCAGCAAAAACTATGGAAGTTGCTTGAAGATGGAGCAGGGAGTTTCCCCGGTCTTAAGTCTTGCTATGATTATCTCGAATCAAAACGATATAAGAGAACAGTAAGGATTTTTTCTCGTAAATTGAAATCAGAAGTTCTCTGCCAAGAGTGTCTAGGAACAAGAATTAATCCTCTTGTTCATAATATTATTATTCCGGGCTCTAAGCTTCGTTATGTTGATTTCTTTCGTTTGAATTTGAATGATTCTTACAGTGAGATTCAGAATTTAAAAAAAATTAAAAATATAAAAGGTGCTTATAATAAGCGAGTAGAGGCAATTGAAACAGTACTAAAGATGGCGCTAGATTTAGGCTTGGGCCGACTGCCTTTAACTCGTAAAGCAAAGAGCTTAAGTAGTTCGGAGTATCAGCGTTGCATACTTACAAAGATCTTAAGTTATCAGGGGTCAGGCTCTCTCTTTGTTTTGGATGAGCCTTCTCGTGACTTGACGGTAGAAGAGCAGAAGTCGCTTTTTAAGTCTCTCGAGAATATCAAAGACCAAGGAAATACCATTTTACTCGTTGAACATAGTGAATATATGAAATCGCAATCTGACTTTCTCGTCGAGATGGGGCCTGGCGCAGGACCTGAGGGAGGAGAAATTCTTAATACAAAAACTCAAAAGGTAAAGAAGTACAAAGGACTATCTTTAGAGAATAAAGTTGCTCAAGCGAAAAAAAATATTCATGTGGATGGTATTGAAATTGAGGGGCGTCTATTTCCTGACCTGACTATTCCCATTGGAAAAAGTACTGCTATTTGGGGAGACTCTAGTTCTTTAAAGAATACGTTTCTCATTGATTACATGACGAATACGTTAAATTATAAAATATATGAAGAGCCGCTTACTGATATGCAGTATTTAAGAGAAGACAAAGTAAGCACAGATTTTCACTTTGATGGTCTCTATGTTTTTGATTCTCAGGTGACCAGAGCAAATTCGAGGTCAACAGTTGGTACAACTATTGGGCTAACTACCGAGTTGAGAAAGTACTTCGCTTCACTAACAGTAAGTAAAAATCTAGGACTAACTGCTGGTCACTTTTCTCCCAATTCTGAGTTGGGCCGCTGCCCGACTTGTGAAGGAAAAGGAGTAAAAGAAGTAGAAATGAGCTTTTTGGAAGATATCACTTTAGTTTGTGATGACTGTGATGGAAAGCAGCTTAGGCCCTTTATCTCCAATATTACAGATGGTCAGTTTACAGTTTATGAAGCTCTTAACCGTCCTATGCAAGAAGTTGTCCCCCATCTTAAGTTAACTCCTAAGTATAAGAAAATTTGGGACCTTGTGAAGGTTCTGAAGCTAGATTACCTCAGTTTAAATCGATCCTTATCAAGCCTTTCGGGGGGAGAGAGGTTGAGGATTAAATTGCTATCTCAACTATCCAGCAAGTTAGAGAACTCACTGCTGGTATTTGAAAATATCAGCTCCGGTCTTTCGGAAAAAGAGGTTGCTAAACTCTTTGATTTTATTGATTCACTAAAGTTTAAGGGTAATACTTTGATAGTCGTTGACCAAAACCCCGTAATTATTAATAAGTCCGAAAATTCTATAGAACTTAAATAGTTGAGTTTTTTTGTAAAGTTTTAGGAGATTCTTACCGAATCGTTATGCAAGTAATGAGGTAAGAATGAAACCTAAGTCATGGAAAACATTTAGTTTGGTTGCGGCTACACTGCTGAGCTTCTCAGCACTCGCCACTACCTTTATAGAAAATACGGTGGCCACTAGAATGGAAATGGCCAACGGGGTGGTGAGAGGTACTTTTCTAAGCTCAAGTTATAAGAAGAACCCTGTTGGTAGGGTAGTGACTGAGGCAACTTTTCGGGTTGCTGCTGTTTCTGGAATTAAGCCCAATGAAATTATTAACCGAAATACTTTTCGTGTGAGCTACCCAGGCGGAGAGTGGAATGGAATGACCTATAAAGTCAGTGGAGCACCTTCTTTTTCCGAAGGAGACGAAGTTGTTCTTATGGTAAAAAAGGGAAAATTTGGATTTGTCTTACCTGACTTGGCCTTTTCAAAGTTCAATATAGAAGTTGTTGATGGAAACGAAATCTTGGTTTCAAGTATCTTTCCTGACAAACAGGGTATTGGAAAAATCTCATTAGAGGAATTTGATCAATTGGCCCAAGCGAAATTTGGCACACCTCTGGTCAGCTTTAATTCAGATAAACATATTTATATCGATAAGAAACATAGACGCGTAACTGTTAATACTCAAGTCCTTAATGATTACGAGGGAAGAGAAGTAAGAAAACGTATGCCTGCTAGTGAGCATAATGAAGAAGCTGATGATAGTGTTCCTATTATTTGGTTTGTGCTTGCTTTAGGACTTCTTGGTTTTTTATCAAATTTTCTATTGAGAGGAAGAGAAGAGTGAATCTTAAACGCTCATTACTACTTTCTTCGATTTCATTATTATTTTCTTTAAATTCATTTTCTTTCGTTCATCAAAAAACGATAGATGGGGAGAGTTTCACTTGGGCTGGAGCAAATACAGATAGTGTTTATATCTATGTGAATGGAAGTAACTCATCTGGAATTAGTAATAATAGTATTTTGAACCGCGCTCTAGATTCGGCCAATGAGTGGAATCAAACTGGTGGCCCGAGTATTATCGTGAGGTCAACCTCAACGTCTGCTCGAGATGCACGAAACGATGTATATTTCACTAATGATAGTTCTGTTTTCTCTGGGTCATCGGTTTTGGCCGTAACTCAAAGTGTTTATAATTCTTCAACAGGAAGAATTATTGAATCGGATATCTTAATTAAAGATACTGTTCTATTTAGCAATAGTACGAGTAGTGAGCTCTATATTGGAGATTTATTGTCCCATGAAGTGGGGCATCTCATAGGGTTGGATCATTCAACGATGCCTTTTTCGACAATGTTTTATAAGTTAATTAGAGGACAGCATACTCTTTCTTTTGATGACTACATTGGAAAGAAGACTCTTTATCAGCAAAGTAGTTACAGTGGTAAAATTAGTGGAGTGATTGCGGGAGGTCTTGATAAGGTTTCCGTATTTGGAGCCGATGTAAAATTAATTTCAAGTACTTCAGGAAAAGTTATAGCTTCAACTCTTTCCAATGAAGATGGAAGCTATAGCTTTGATGGAATTCCTCTCGATGATGTTTACTATGTTTATGTGGCGCCCTTTAAGGCCCTCGATACAGTATCTCGATATTATCAAACAGTAAAAACAGACTTCTGTAGTAGCTATGCTGATTTCAGGGGGTCTTTTTATCAAGGCTGCGGTAATTCAAGAAAAGGTCACCCTTTGGGGATTGAGCTTAACAGTGAAAATAAATCAGTAGATACAGGGATTATAACGATTAAGTGTGGACTTGATGTTCCTACGGGTTATATGTCGGTCCGAGGTGTTTCGGCCTATGAGCTCGATGATCAAGAGGAGAAGCGAGGGGATTCGTTTGTTGGTTTCTTTTCTTCAAGTGATGTACAAACACAAAATGCTGATGAAATTTACATTGACCTAAGTGATTTGGATTTAAGTGATGGCAACTACTTTTTAGACTTGAGGGTAATTTCTCAAGAGCTTTACTCGAGAGTTGCCTACGAGATGAAAGTGACATCTGGAGTAGGAACTTATAACTATAGCTTTAGTAAGACATCGGATAATACGCCAAATCTTAATTTGGATGGCCGTATTCCTTTAGATAATGCAAATCCTGAGAATAATATTTTTACAATAAGAGTCATCCCTCAAGACTTTGATGAGTTTATGGATGAGACAACATTTAATAGTGAATCTCTCTTTTTCCCTGACTTTCAAACGTTTGGGGATGATAAATTCTTCTATCAATTTATTTATTACCTAAGTAAAGAGCAGCCCAATGGTGAAGTTGCTTTCGATTCCCATTTCGATTATCCGGCCGAGGGAGGAAACAACCGATGTATGGAAGCTGAAGAGACGTATAGCGTTAAAGCAGCTGGCTCAGTGACCGGAATTACCAACTCTGTTACAAGAACAAACAGTAAAGACCAAGGGGCATTGGCATGTGGCAGTGTGACATTAATTGATCATGACGATAATCCCCCTTGGGGTAATGGACCAATGACTGTGGTAGTGGGCTTCTTCTTGACCTTTCTTTTGTCGAGACTTAAAAGTCATAAAAATAGTTTTTAGTATTCAATTTCTCTAGATTTTTAGTATTCTTAAGGGGATGAAATATTTAAAAAACACATCCTTATTCGTACTTTTGGCCATTCTCTTAACTTCTTCTGTTTCTGCACAAAATTTGCTGCAGGAGAGAATTAGGCGCATTTCTTCGCGCAAAAGATCTATTTACTTAGATACGGGGATTTTTCATAATGGTGGGCCTAAGATTCAATCAAAGCTAAAGGCCGTTCGACACAGCTTTTCTCCAAAGAGGGGGTATGAAAGGGTTGTATTTGATTTTACAACGAATGAACTTCCTCGTGTGTACGGATATATTTCACGTGATGAAAATAAACTCTTTCTCGATTTATTTGAAACCGATGTTCCAGCAACTCTAACCTCTTTTGGAGATAGTAAATTTGTTAAGGAACTTCTTTTCTTTCCTATTCAAAAAGATACTCTATCTGTCGAAGTGAATTTTAAATCTAAAGTAACCCTTGATGTGTTTTATCTATCTAACCCTGGTAGATTAGTTATTGATATCAAGAAGTAAGCGCACCACTTTTTAAACTGTAAATTAGGCCCTAAAGGGAGAACACATGTCAGATATCGAAAGCGAATATCAAGTTCAAATTAAGCCAAATCAAGATAATAATTTAACTCTACCTGAAGAAGTCGTGATTATTCCTATTATGAATAGTCCTATTTTCCCAGGAATGATTGCTCCTATTATTCTTTCTGAAGATAAGTTTACTCCAGAGCTGGATGACTATCTTATGAAAACAGGCTTTGTGGCCTTAAACCTTGTTAAATCTGATTTGAAAGATGAAAACGGAGATTTTGTTCCCGATGAAGAAATTGACCTTGAGCAAAGAGTAATTAAATCAAAGGACATTTATAAAGTAGGAGTTCTTTGTAAGGTTGTTAAAAAGCTCAAACTTCCGGATGGTTCCGTGAATGTCCTAGTTCACGGGGTAAAGAGATACCGCGCATCGAGCTTTATTTCTGAACGTCCACTCATCAGAGCAGACTTTGAAGTCTTTGACGATATCTTAGAAACTGATGAAGAGCTTGATGCCTACACCAGATCAGTGATCAACCAAGTGAAGAAATTAAGCGAGATTAATCCCTACTTCAATGAAGAGATGAAACTTGCGATGTTGAATTCTCCTTCACCAGGTTCTCTTGCGGATCTCGTGGCCTTTGCTATTTCTCTAGATATTCCAGAAGCCCAAGACTTTCTTGAGACTCTTGTTGTTAAGAAGAGATTTGCAAAACTTCTTGTCTACTTAAGAAGAGAAAAAGATGTTGCTGATATTCAAAAGAAAATATCAGATGAAGTTAATGATAAGGTTAATAAGTATCAGCGTGAATACTTTCTGCGTGAACAATTAAAAGTAATTCGTTCCGAACTAGGAATGGATGACGATGAGAAATCGCGTGATATAAAGCATTTTGCAGATAAGCTTGATGCTCTTGGATTACCTGAAGAGGCTGAAAAGGCTGCATTGGAAGAGCTTGAGCGATTGGAAGTTATTCCAGATAGTTCTCCCGAGTATAACGTTACGAGAACATACCTCAATTGGATGTGTGACCTACCTTGGTCAGTTTCAACTCCTGAAAAGATTGAAATGGAAAAGGCCAAGAAGATTCTTGAAAAAGATCACTATGGTTTAGAAAAAGCAAAAGAGCGTATTCTTGAGTTCTTAGCGGTAAGAAAGCTTAAGCCAGAATACGATGGAACAATTCTCTGTCTTGCAGGGCCTCCTGGGGTGGGGAAGACTTCTCTGGGGAGAAGTATCGCTGAGTCTCTTGGAAGAAAGTTCTATCGCTTTTCCCTAGGTGGAATGAGAGATGAAGCTGAGATTAAGGGACATAGAAGAACTTACGTTGGTGCGATGCCTGGTAAAATTCTTCAAGCATTAAAGAGAGTTGAAGTTAACAACCCTGTTATTATGCTAGATGAGATCGATAAACTTGGAAACTCATTCCAAGGAGATCCCGCTTCTGCTCTTCTTGAAGTTCTTGATCCTGAGCAAAATAGAACTTTTATCGATCACTATCTAGATATTCCTTTTGATCTCTCAAAAGTGCTCTTTATTGCAACAGCAAACTATATTGGAAATATTCCTGCTCCTCTTCTGGATAGAATGGAGCTTATTGACCTGTCTGGTTACACCATTGAAGAAAAAGTTTCCATTGCAAGTAAGTGGGTGATTCCTAAACAGCTTAAGAAACACGGATTAGAACGAAAAGACTTTGCTCTTTCTGCTGCAACCATTAAGGCCTTGATTACTGATTACGCTCGTGAGCCGGGTGTAAGGGTAATGGAGCAGTATGTAGCAAAGCTTTGCCGTAAGGCCGCACTGATCAAAGTAAACTCAAAACGTCATAAGAAGTTTGCACCAAAGCCAATCGAGCTGGAAGAACATCTTGGAAGTGCTGTTTTCCAATCTGAGCGCGCTCAGAAGACCCTCTCTGTTGGAGAAGTTACAGGACTTGCATGGACGGCCTATGGAGGAGAGATTCTCTTTATCGAGACTATTCCTCTAAGAGGAAAAGGGAACTTTAAACTAACTGGGCAAATGGGAAGTGTGATGAATGAATCCGCAAATATTGCTTATAGTTATGTAAAAAGTCTTCTTGAAGAGGATCTAGATAAGATTGAGGCCAAGAAGGCCCATAAGTCTAAAGGGGATAAGGAAACGGTTGAAGCCGTTGATTTTCTCTCCAATCATGAAGTTCATCTTCACTTACCTGCGGGGGCAACTCCAAAAGATGGACCAAGTGCTGGTATTACTATGGCCTTGGCCCTCTATAGTCTTGCTATTAAAACTAAGATTAAAAATGGATTGGCCATGACAGGTGAGCTGAGCTTGACTGGTAAAGTTCTTCCCGTTGGTGGTATCAAAGAAAAAGTTCTTGCCGCCAAAAGGGCCGGGATTAAAGAGATTATTCTTCCCAAGGCCTGTGAAAAAGATCTTAAGGAAGTTCCTGAGCGCCATAGAAAGGGGCTTAAGTTTCATCCAGTATCTCACTTTGATGAAGTGTTAAAAATTGCACTTCCGCGCCATAAAAGACCTTGATTCGTAGAATTTCAGGTCTTCAGTCCCCTGACATGGGGTTGAGGATTACATAAAATTGAGTATTTATAAGGGGCAGGCATAAGAGCTTGCCCTTTTTATTTATACAATGGTATCAAAAGTGAAAATAAGATTTTTTCATGGGGGACTATATGAAAAAAATGATTTTTGCTTTTTCTCTTCTCTTGTCAGTACTTACTTATGCTGCCGATATACCAAGTGAAAACTTTATGACTCTTGCAGAGCAGGAGACAACGATCTCCAATATTGCTAAGCAAATGCGTCGTGACCACTGGGTAAGAGGTTATGAAGAGGTAACAAGTAGTGATACTTTTGTTACGAGAGTGTGGTTAGATAACTACTTATCTCAGCCTGGTATGTTTGCAACTTTCTTTGATGAATCTGAAATTGAAGAGATTGAGAAGTGCTACAGAAAAGAGAACTGTGAGCTTTACTATGTAAGTGTAGCGAGTACTTATATGGGTGGCTATGGTATTGAAGGAAGCTTTATTCTTCTGTTTACAGAAACAGGAAAGCATTTCAAAATTGGCCACACCGTTTACGCTGAATAACTACTAAGTCTAAAAATAAAAAGGCCCTCAGAAGAGGGCCTTTTATATATCGCAATTTTAAATAATTTCTAAAATTCGTCGTCGTCGTACTCAGCAACTTCCGTATGCTTAACTTTTCCAGCAGCAATTTCTCTAAGGGCCGTTACGATATCTTTGTTCTTACTCTTAACAAGACGATCTCCGCCTTCCTTAAGTTGTTTTACTCTTTTTGTAGCTAGGTGAACAAGTTCATAGCGATTTTCTACCTTTTCAAGGCAATCTTCAATGGTGATTCTGGCCATTATGGAACTCCTAAATTGTTTGGACTAACTCCCATAGATAAGCTATTCAACGTGGATTGTCAACATGGGGCCCAATATTCATGGGACACTGTAGATATTTTTAGTTTTGATACATGGAGTCGATAAGACCTGAAAACTTATTAAAGAGACGAGACTTCTTAAGCTTCCCTGACGCAGTGGTAAATTGACGGTTATCTGTCAAATCAATAGGTAAAATCTTAAAGTGTCGAATTTGTTCAAATTGAGGAAGCTTCTTATTAACTTCATCAATCTCCATTTGGATGAGATCGTGAATGCCTGGGCGAGAAGCCAGCTCTTCAACTGAGAGATGGGACTTAAGAAGGCCGGTTTCAAAGAGTTCCTTGAAATCTGATTTTTGGATTCCAACGAGGCCTGTGAGGTACTTTTTCTTATCTCCTACGACCATGAAGTGGGCGATATGGTTTTTCTCGCACATGAGAATCTCGATCTTCTGAGGAGCAACGTTCTTTCCACCGGAGGTAATGATGAGATCTTTTTTCCGATCGGTTATATAGAGATAGTTTGATTCATCTAGATAGCCGATATCACCAGTTTTAAAGTAACCGTCTTCTGTGAACTCCGTGTCATCATATTCACCCGAGAGGTATTGAGAAAAGATTGAAGGAGTATTGATCTGAATTTCACCATCTTCATCAACTCTAATTTTAGTATGGGGAAGGGCAACTCCAACACTGCCTGCTACAGGGTTTTCGAAAGGGTTGAAGGTTGAGGGGCCGAGTGTCTCCGTTAGCCCGTAACCTTCTAGTATAGTAATCCCTAGATCTTGGAAGAAATGAAAGAGATTTTTTGAAAGAGGGGCTCCTCCTGAAACGATGAAACGAATATTAGGAGAGAGCTGATCTTTAATTGGCTTGAAGAAGTACTTTTGAGAGTAGATATAGGCTTGCTTTTCTAGTGTCGACGGCTTCTCGCCGTGAGCAACTTTATATTGATAACTCTTAGAAATAAGCTTGTTGGCCTCATAGAGTTTTCTAAAAACAATACCTTTGGAGCTGATAATATTTTCCATTCTCTCTTTAATTTTTTCGAGAATTCGAGGAACCGTTATAAAGAAGCTCGGCTTTGTAAGTGTAAGGTCAGAAATAAATGAATTGGTTCCGTTACCAAAGAAAACATGAGAAGGAAGTGCGAGGTGAAGGAGTGAGTCACATCTTCCTAGAATATGAGAAAGGGGTAAATGAGAAAGGGAGCGGTCATGAGTATTGATCTTACCTTCCATGAAGATAGAAATATTTTCTAAGAATGCAGTTATGGCCCTTTGAGTGAAGAGTACGGCCTTTGAAATATCAGTCGTTCCTGAAGTATAGACAACTGTTGCGGTATCATCAGGAGAAGTGAGCTTGATGATCTCATCAAAAGAGGGATGATCAATATTTTTGGATTGAGCGAGAAGATCGGCCAAGAAGAGCATGTTGGAAGGAATCGCCGTGGTTTGTAATTCTTCTTCAAAGAGAATCACATTCGTTACTTGCTCGGCAATATTCTTGATGTGATTAAACTGTTGCTTATCCTGGCAAAAGAAATATGAAGTATTCGTTTTATCAATAAGCTCCGAAACTTCTGATTCAATTGTATTGGGATAGATAGGAATAGAGACGGCACCGAGGAGCATAAGCGCAAGGTCAGTCAAATGCCACTCAATGGAGTTAGAGCCCATGATCGCAACACGGTCACCGTGTTGAACTCCTAAGATCTTCATAGCTGAAATATAACACTTAAGCTCTTCTCCATAGTCGAAAAAATTGTAATGAAAGAGCCTCCCTTTTCTACTGTGACCAATCGCCATCTGAGAGGGGTGGGATTCAATTCTAGATTTAATGATGGTTGCTAAGTTCATACGTTTAACGATTTAGGAGTTTAAATGGAATGTATTGTTGTCTCTTACTGTCTATCAAAGTCCGGCTGCCTTGATCAAGCGAAATATCTCTTTCATTTTAAGGGGTTTTTCGCGGGAAATCATATCAAGGAGATCAGTGTTATGGGCCAAGAAAATGAGTTCGTAATCGGCTCAGAGTATATCATACATCTCAAAATAGAGAAGGTTGAGAAGAACACTCTGGTTGGAAATTGTTTAAGGAAAAAACTGCTCAAAGAAATTACAACAGACTTTCTTTAACTTAGGATTATACTATTTGTTGGGGGTAATACTGTGTCTGAAGAAGATAATAAAGAAGTTACAATTCTAGACTTAACAGTAGGCGAGAGAAAGTTTCTTCACGAGCTTAGTAATAAGCTTCTTGTCGTTCAGGGGATGTCGAAAACCGTTCATAAGAAATTAGAGGCAAAGCAACCCATTACAGAGAAAGAAATTGATCGTTTGGGTAAAGTTGTGAAGGCCTCTGAGGCGATGGTTGAACTTTTGCAAGAGAGAAGGTTTCTTTTGCACTCAATTACTAAAACTCTTGAAGGAGAGTCAGAATCTTAGTCGACACTGACCTCAACATGATCCCCAATCATAAATGAAGGAACCTCAAAGTAGATTTTTTCAGAAACGGGCTTGATTTGAGAAAGCTCAGCGATAGCAGAATCATCTTCAGTATGAAGAACTTTTAATTCCCCTATTTTTACTCGGTAATTGTAGCGCTTCTTTGTTTTATAGGGATCAAGTCTACTAATGACACGATAGACATCGAGAACAGTTCCGTGATCTAGACCCTGTTTACTACCCATATTCACATAATAGTTCTTATTAATGACCTCGTTTTCATATCCCATTGGGATATCTTGGGCCACGGAATAAATGATATATTCTCTAGGATGTGTTTTGGTTACAAAAAGTCCAAAAATAATAAATAAAAGTATGCGCAGGTTAAACGTTTTCATAAGTCCTCTTCTTGCAGGAAGGAAGTGGGTACCTTCGCTTACTCATCGGTGTAGAGGGACTCTGAGTTAATTGTGGAAAAATGCGGGGAAGGGGTAGGAAATATCTTCCCCTTGCAAAAGGGTTATTCTTCTAGTTTCAAATACTTCATGTTGTTGTAAATGAGGTCACTATGGCGATAGTTGTGGAGCTCGCCGTGAAACAGCACATAATTTCTGGAGTAGTACTGCATAATCCAGGGAAGGTCCTCAAATACCATATTTTCCATCTCGGACATAAGGTCCCATTTCCTTTGACCATCGGGCAGGAATTTAAGTTCTTGAAAAAGGCGATCAAATTTAGGGTTACTGTAATAAGTTACGTTAGGACCTGGGCTTCTGTTTTTAGTGAGTAGAAGTTGGAGCACATTTTCCGCATCAGGGTAATCAAGGGTCCATCCATCTTGCCAAAATTGAAGCTCCCCCGCTTCTGCCTTTTTCAAAAAGTTAGGAAAGGTATTGGTCATAACAATAGTTTGGATACCAAGTTGTTTAAGTTGAGATTGAATGAACTCGCCTCTTTGGCGGTGAATTCCGGCCGTTCCGCGAACATCAAAGACGACAGGAGCAAGTCCTTTTCCTCCGGGGTATCCAGCCTTAACCATATATTCTTTAGCTTTTTTGAGATTGTAAGAATAAGGGAGAACGCTATTGGGGTTATATCCAGGAATTCCTGGAGGATAGATACTATTGGCCTTTTGTCCGATGTTATTCGTGAAGAGCTCAATAAAGCGATCGTAGTCTATAGCATAGGCGATGGCGAGCCTGAGATTCTTGTTCTTAGCAAATACTGAGTCTCTCATGTTGAAAGAGAGCCACCAGTAGGTAAGCATAGGAAAAGCCTGCATCTTGATATTCTTCTTTTTGAGATCTTCAGTAAGTGTTCCTTGTGGGGTTAAGGCAGTATCGTAAATCTCTTTGGGAATATTTTGTAGGATATGAATTTTCTTACTTAGAAAGTTGAGCCATCTGGTTTGGCTCTCTTTCATAATTCTAAAGTTGATACCTTCGAGAAAAGGAATACGTTTTCCGGCATCTTTGAGAAGACCACGGCTGTGGGCGAAGCGATCTCCTTGAGTGGGATAGTAGCTTTCGTGGTATTCAGGGTTTCTGACAAGCTGAACGCCTGAGAGGTGATTCCATTTTTTGAGCATGAATGGGCCGGTTCCAATAATGCGGTCATTCATCTTGTTGTCATATTTAACAAGGGCCTCTTTTGGCATGGGGGCCGTAAAGCTCATGGCCAAAGCGGCAAGCATTTGCGGGTAGGGTTCAATAAGATCAACAATAAGAGTGTGGTCATCTGGTGTCTTAAGGCCTGCAATATCAGTTTTAAAGAAGAGGTCAAAGTTTGAACCTACAGTCTCTCTGAAATCATTTATTCCTTTAATCTTACCATCAAAGAGCCACCAACCGCTTGAGGCATTAGGAATAAAGGCGAGCCTTTTGATTTGAGTAACGAAGTCCTGCGCTTTTACATAGCGAGGCTTATCACCAAAAGCGGGGTCATGATGATAGGGAATATTTTCTTTGATTTTAATGGTATAGCGAAGGCCATTTTGTTCAATCTTTGGTAAGGATTTCGCAATCAAGGGAACAATGGTGTAAGGCCTTTTCAAGTAATGGTACTCGTAGAGAGGTTCTACACATTGATGAATTACCGTTGCTGAAAGAGTATCGTAACTCGTGGTTAGGTCTAAAGTTCTTACTTCCCCTGAAAGAGGATACTCAAGGATATTACCTTCACTTTTCTTTTCATCTTTAGAACATGAAGTAGAAAAGAGTGTGAGTATGACCAGTAGAAGTTTAAAAAAGTTCTTTAGACCCATGGTTATTCCTAAATTTGTTCAATGATTAGAGATTTAGCTTTTTCAGCGAGAGGCTTAGTGTCAGCAATATCTCCAGACCCTTGGGCCATGTCAGGACGTCCACCACCGCGGCCATTGATCATACTCAGTACATCTCCAAGAATTTTATTACATGGAATACTGATCTTTTTTGAAGATCTGAGCAGTATGGAGAGCTTCCCTTTATTCTCTGTAGTGAGCATTACAATGCCGTTTGGATTCTTATCGAGGAAGAGGTCACTCATTTTTCTAAGATCCGATCCGGCTGGAGTATCAGCAAACTTAAAAACAATGCCATTCTTTAGTTCCTCAGGATTACTAAAGAGCTCATCGGACTGGGATGCCGTTAACTGTCCTTGAAGCTTTTGAATTTCTTTAGTCGCCTTTTTGAGTTCTTCTTGAAGAGCATTGAATTTTTCAGAGATCATCTCTTCTTTTGTAGAAGTGAGAAGTTCAAGGTCACGAAGGAGATCACTTCTTTTTTTCAGGCGTTTGATGGCGTTTGTAGAAGTTGTCGCTTCGATTCTTCTTACACCAGTACTTAGTGAAGATTCAGAGATAATGGTGAAGAGACCAATCTCTCCTGTGTTCGCCACGTGTGTTCCTCCACAGAGTTCTGTAGAGAACCCACCGATTTCTAGTACACGTACAGAATCACCGTATTTTTCACCAAAGAGGGCAAGAGCTCCTCTTGAAAGGGCGTCATCCATAGAGGTGATAGTGGCCTTTACATCTACGGCACGCTGGATTTCGCGGTTTACAATAGCTTCGACCTCATCAAGCTCTGCTTTTGTAAGGGCCTGCATATGAGTAAAGTCAAAACGTAGACGATCAGAGTTAACCATAGATCCACTTTGTTTAACGTGATCTCCAAGAACATGAATAAGGGCTGCTTGAAGTAAGTGGGTTGCAGAGTGATTTCTCGTCGTCAACTTTCTATCTTCACTATTCACATTGAGAGAGTAGGATTTTCCAATTTCAAGTACAGCTGCTTCTGTACTATCGACAAAGTGAACAAAGAGGTCATCGACTGGTTTTTGAGTATCCATTACTTTGATTTTTTGAGTATCAATTACAATACTTCCATTGTCGCCAACCTGACCACCACCTTCAGCATAGAAAGGTGTTTGAGCAAAGATAAGTCCGGCCTTATCGCCTAGATCGATAACCTCAAGAAGCTTTCCTTGCGCACTAAGAGTTTCGTAGCCAAGAAACGTGGTAGACCCTGCTTTTTCTTTGGCCGTATGGAATACCTTATCATCGAGATTGAATGAACCTTTCCATGATTTTCTGGAGTCCTCTTTTCTTTCTTCCATGGCCTTATCAAAACCAGGAGAGTCGAGTTGAATACCTCTTTCTTTTAGAATGAGTTCAGTGAGATCTAAGGGAAAGCCATAGGTGTCATAGAGTTTGAAGGCCGCTTTTCCATCGAAGATATTATTCTTAACATCTTTCTTAATAGCGTCTTCAAGATAGCGTAGACCTTGATCAAGAGTTTCTTGAAACTTGTCTTCTTCAAGTTTTAAAAACTTAACGGCCAAGGATTCATTGGCTGCATTTTGAGGGTATTCTTCTCCAAGCTCACGAAGAACCACTGGAGCGAGTTTAGCAAAACTCCCTTTTGGAGCTTCGAGATCCTTGAGGAAACGAACGGCCCTTCTTATAATACGACGTAGAACGTAGCCACGTCCTTCGTTTGAAGGAATCACTCCGTCGGTAATTAGCATAGTACAAGAGCGAATATGATCGGCCACAACTCTCATCGGTGTGGTGTATTTTTCATCTTGGTAAGACTTTCCTGTGAGTTGTTCAATTTCTTTAATGATTGGAGTGAAGGAGTCAGTGTCGTAATTCCAGTACACACCTTGCATAACTGAGGCTATACGTTCAAGTCCCATTCCCGTATCGATAGATTTATTGGGAAGTTCTTTTTGACCACCCTTTCCATCTTTTTCATATTGCATAAATACGAGGTTCCAGACTTCAACATACCTCATTTCGTCATCAAGGAGATCTTGCCCCTCTCCAGGAGTGAAGTTTGGCGTTGAATACTTCTCACCATGGTCATAGAAAATTTCGGAACAAGGACCGCAAGGACCTACATCACCCATTTCCCAAAAATTGTCTTTATCACCTTTGCGAAAGATTTTTTCTTTTGGAATTCCGATGTGATTTTCCCATAAGTCGAAGGCCTCATCATCGGAGTGGTGAACAGTTACATAGAGACGATCGCCGGGAATATTTAATTCTTTCGTGAGGAATTCCCAGGCCATTTCAATGGCCTCCTTTTTGAAATAGTCACCGAATGAAAAGTTTCCGAGCATTTCAAAAAAGGTATGGTGGCGGGCCGTAAGCCCAACGTTTTCAAGGTCGTTATGTTTACCACCGGCCCTAACTACTTTTTGAATCGTTGTGGCACGGGTGTAACCAGGTTTCATTTTACCAGTAAATACATCCTTAAATTGGTTCATCCCGGCATTGGCAAAGAGAAGTGTATCGTCATTAAGGGGAACAAGGGGAGAGGAAGGAACTTTTTCATGCCCTTTGTTTTTGAAATACTCAGTAAATTTATTTCTAATTTCTTGTACTTTCATGAGTTACCTAAACCTATTTGAATAGCTCGTATTTTTTCAGGTTAAGATAACACAAGACACCGAACCCATCCAGTCTAAACACCTTCTATTCGGCGATTAGTCCTCAGGAAACATCTCTGAATAGACATTTGAGTACACCCGGGAAGCATCCCCTATGGAGTGGCCACGACTGATACAATAGCGCAGTACTTTTTGACGCAATTTTTCTTTATCTTTAACGAAATCACCGTCCAGACGTAGTTTTTTTTCTACTGTTTCGCGCAGTTGAACTTCTCTACCTAGTCCCAAGTCTTGGAGAATGGAGTCGATATGTTCTTGTGTGGTGTGGCATTGCTCTTGAGATAGTCGGTAAAGGATTACATTAGGGGCGTAGCCCTTACGGATAAACCCTTTAATTCGAGCTTCAATATAGAGATCTTCGCGGAGGTAGTTCTTTTCTAGAAGTTCTCTAACAATATCTTCTCGTATTTCTTTGTCGTATCCCTTTTCACGGAGCTTTTGCTTCATTTTATAAATAGAATAGTCTTTCTTACCGAGGAGGCGGATAGCGTAGTTATAGGCCTTCTTGGACAAGCTTGCTTGATCTTCATCATTCTGTTGCTGGTGTTGATCTTCAAAATCGCTATATTCGTAGTCCATAATTTGAGCAAAAAAAAGGGGCCCTAATTAAAAAGACCCCTCTTATTTAAGTACGTTTACTGTACTGTTTTCTTAGATTTACGTGCTTTCTTAGGAGCGTCTACAGCTTCTTCGATAATCTCACCTGTTTCAGGATTAATAGCATCGCTAAGAGCAGCCTCTTCTTCTGGAAGGTCAGCAAGGCCATACTTCGCAAGAACCTTAGTCTTAATCTCTGTTAAGATTTCAGGATTTTCAGCAAGGAAAGTTTTTGAGTTCTCACGTCCTTGACCAATTTTTCCATTATCGTAAGAGAACCAAGCTCCGGCCTTTTCAACAATTCCATTAGCAACAGCAAGGTCGAGAATATCACCAGTCTTAGAAATTCCTTGTCCATACATAATGTCGAATTCAATCGTTTTGAATGGAGGAGCAACTTTGTTTTTAACAACTTTGATCTTAGTACGGTTACCAACAACGTTGTCACCATCTTTGATGGCACCTGTTCTTCTGATATCTAGACGAACAGAGGAATAGAACTTAAGGGCGTTACCACCAGTTGTTGTTTCAGGGTTACCAAACATAACTCCAATCTTCATACGAAGTTGGTTAATAAAAATTACGGTACAGTTGGAACGAGAAATTGAACCGGTTAGCTTTCTCAGGGCCTGGGACATAAGCCTTGCTTGAAGACCCATGTGAGAGTCACCCATCTCTCCCTCTAATTCAGCTCTTGGAGTAAGGGCCGCAACAGAGTCGACAATGAGAAGATCAACGGCACCTGAACGCACAAGCATATCTGTGATCTCGAGAGCTTGTTCTCCAGAATCGGGTTGAGAAATAAGAGTATTAGGAATATCAACACCAAGCTTTTCAGCATAAACCGTATCAAGTGCATGTTCTGCATCGATGAAGGCCACTGTCCC
>JBFHGF010000001.1:0-24506 GCA_041583335.1 Bacteriovoracaceae bacterium | reverse complement strand
GGAACCAAATACCCATCTTGATTACCTACGGTTAAGTCTAGAATCTTATTAAGATCATCTTTATTATCAGAATGACTCGTTAAACGTACATCAACTTCTTCTTCACCGTTATTCAAAGTATAAAGGATGCTCCCTTCGATATAAGCCCGTAAAGTAGAGGCCAGTTGAGAGTAGCTAACATTTAAACGACTCGCTTCGGCCTTATTAATCGTCAGTTTAAACTCATTCTTAAGAACGGGTCGCTCAATTTCAATATCGACAACTCTACCATCCGCCTCAAGTGCCTTTACTAACTCATCGACCACTTGTTTTCTGCGCTCATCGTTATTTTCTTGAACGCGAATATCAAGGGAGCTTCCACTATCAGACCCAAATCGACTTTTCATAAAGTGAATTTCTTCAAAACCCGCAACTTTTTTGGCCTGAGCTTCCCACTCCTTAAAAAGCTGATTAATGGACTCTTTCCTCTCAGTAGCGGGAACGATTTCAACTCTTACCGATGCCTCATTCTCTCTAACCGCTCCACCTCTACGATTCATACCAATACGAGTATAGATGGCCGTTACAATGCCTCTTTTATCATTGAGGAAAATATCTTCAATGGCACGAACCTTGGTTGCTGTTTCAAGACGCTTCATATTTTCATGACCAATCACACGAACAGCAAAATCGCGAGTTTCCTCTCGAGGAAACATTACATAGCGCATTTTAGTTTTATAAATGTAAAAAGAAGAACCTAACAATACTAAAAAAATCAAAAGGATTGGAACTCTAACTTTCAAAACTTTGTTGAGGATATTTGCATATCGATCTTCTACGACATGAATAAAGTGATCGCGAAACTTGGTCAATCCCTTCCCCCAACCTTTTCTTTCAAAAAAGTGTTCTATCTTCATCTTATGAATCATGTGCGCAGGAAGAAGAAAGAATGATTCCACTAAAGAGGCCATCAACATCAAAAAGATCACCGGCGGAATATACTTAACAAAGAGGCTAAAGCGTCCACTAAAGAAAAGTAGAGGAATGAAAGCCGCACAAGTGGTCAGCATACTCGCCGTGACAGGTCCAATCACATCGAGGACCGCCTGGATCCCCATTTTTTTCCCATGGTGCTTAACTTCTCTTGAAATATTCTCAGCAATAATAATGGCATCATCAACCACAATCCCCAGCACGATAATAATCGCGGCCAAGGTCATATTATTAACCGTATATCCCATCAAATGGGAGGCAATCAAGGTAAAGCCAAGAGAAAAAGGAATTCCCATGGCCACCCAAATCCCCGATTTAAAGTCGAGAAAGAGAAAGAGGATGATAAGGATTAAAATAAAGCCAACGAGTCCATTACTTCCAATCAATTCGAGACGATTACGTACATCGTAGGACTCATCATCAATGAGCACAAAGCGCAAATTCCCCATTTCATTTTGACTTTTAAATTTCTCGATAAAATCCACGACTGCATCAGTAGCACTCAAGATATCTGCACTTGAACTCTTTTTGATACTTAATCGAATTCCCTCATGTCCCTGGATTTTTAAAACAGAAGTCGTATCTTCAAAGCCATAGGAAACATCAGCAATTTCACTCAGTTTTAACTTTTGGCCTTGGAAGCCAGCACTTACAGTGACATCCTTCATCGATACAATATCATCAAGCTCAGAAACCAGAGTTACTTCGGATTCCTGTTTATCCTTCATATTTCCAATAGGGTTACGAATATGCTGAGTGGTAATCGCCTCCCTAACCTGACTCATCGAGATTTCATATTTCACCAATGCTTCAGGACTCACTTTCACCTGAAGCTCAGGGGCAAGATATGCATCTTCCTCGGTACCACTAATTTTCTGCTCTGAGATAATTTTATTTTTAAAGGCCAGTGCGAATTCCTGTAGCTTCATACGATCTTCGACCGTGAGAATCTCCTTACCTTCCAAATACATTCCAACATCAATAATAGCTTTTTCTTTTGAGCGAAACCTAAAGTAGGTTGGCTCTTCTGACTCTGAGGGAAGATCGACAGCATCAACTGCATCCTTCACGTCTTGAACTTTTTCCGTTAAATTCTCGACATTTGCTTCAAAGATAATCGAGATCGTACTGCTCCCATAGGCCGAAGTACTATTGACTTCATCGATATCCGATATGCCTTTGAGCTCTTCTTCAATCGGTTTAGTGATAAAGAGCTCAACATCCTGGGCGGTCGCTCCTGGATAGGCAACATTGATACGAACAAAGTTCAAAGTAAACTCTGGCATCTCTTCTTTGCCGATTCGGCTCCAAGTAAAAACAGACGCAATCAGAAGACCAAACATCAGGGCGTTTACAACGACGGGTCGCTTAACAAAATATTCAATTAAATTCTTCATTCTCTTCTACTTATTTGGGATAGATTAACTCTTCTATTTTAAGCAAGGCCTGTTCTATCTCGATTACTTCTCTGTCTTCCATTAGAGTTAGTTTTTCTAAAACTTTATCCGCCGCCCTATTTTCGACCCCTTCAAAAACCTCTCTGCCCTTTAAGGTCATATTCAAAACAGTACTTCTGCGATCGTGCTCATCCTTTTGGCGACTAATTAATCCTCTCATCACCATCAGTTCGACCATTTTAGAAATGGCCGGCTGACTAACACCATTAATCTCAGCAATATCTTTTACCCTTTTAATTCCACCCTCAATATTGGAGAGGATTCGAAATTGGGTAACTCCAAGATCTCCATCTGCGCAGTCTTTAATCGTCTAAGACAGAAAAGACATCGCTGTGGGGATCGTCATTAAAATCTGATGAGACAACTTACTTTTGGCCTCCATATATTCACCATTCCTTTTGATTCAATAAAATGTTTATAGTCGGATAACTTCGTTAACCTATAACCATCCTATGTAAGGAATGTTGAAATAATGTGGAAACAATAAGTGCCTGTAATTAAAATGAAATTTTAGAGAATTTGATTAAAATCAGCAAAACTTTAAGCTTCACTCAATTTCTTATCTAAGTAATATTCATAATTTCCAGGATATAGAGTCACTTTTGACTTATCCACTTCGATAACCTTACGAGTCAATTCCTTGAGAAAGTGTCTATCGTGGCTCACAAAGAGGATGGTTCCTTCAAAGCTTCTCAATGCGTCAAGAAGAACTTCCCGAGACTGAATATCTAAATGGTTGGTAGGCTCATCCAGAACTAAGAGGTTATTATTTTGACTCAAAAGAACCGCGAGAATCAATCGACTCTTCTCTCCACCTGAGAGATGTTTCACTTTCTTTTTCACATCATCCCCTCGAAAGAGAAAGGCGGCCAAGAGATTTCGTAGATAACCTTCACTCGCTTCCGGTAGTGAAGATTGAACCTCATCAATGACAGAACTTTCGGGATCAAGAACATCAAAAGAAAATTGGCTAAAGTAGCCAACCTTAATAGAAGGTCCAATCACGACCTCCCCTTCTGTGGCCTCGGTTTGCCCACAAATGGTTTTAAGCAATGTAGACTTCCCAGCTCCATTAACTCCCACAACGGCCAAGCATTCTTGCCTTTTCACCATCATATCGAGATCTTCAAAGACGAGAAGTTCTGATCCATCTGGCTTATTCCATACTTTCTTGAGGTTCTTCACGACCACAACATCATCTCCACCACGAGGAGGGGTAGGGAAAGTAAATGAGATTGTCTCCTCTTCTGGTGGGACATAGACTTTATCAATTTTTTCTAATTTCTTAATACGTGATTGAACTTGGGCCGCATGGGAAGCTCTCGCTTTAAACTTGGCGATAAATTCTTCATCCTTGGCGATACTGTCGGCCTGTCGCTTGGCCTCAGAGATCAACTGATCTCTTCTTAGGTTCCTCTCTTTTTCGTAGAAGTCGTAGTTACCCGAGTAAACGGTAACTTGCTTATGAGAAACTTCCACAATCTTCTTACAAATATTATTCATAAAGTGACGATCGTGAGTCGTCATAAAGACAGCACCTTCATAGTTTTGCAGCCACTCTTCAAGCCATAAAATAGTTTCCATATCAAGGTAGTTGGTGGGCTCATCCATAACGATGAGGTCTGGTTTAATCACGAGAACGCGGGCAAGGGCAATTCTCATTTTCCACCCCCCACTAAATTCTTCTATATTTTTGCGATGATCGGCAGGAGCGATCCCAAGCCCGGTAAGCACTTCTTCTGCACGACTTTCGAGATCATAGCCACCGCGCTTTTCAAATTCTATTTGCACATCTCCCATCTTCATCAAGATATCATTCATTTCGTCGGGATCGAGGTCAGGATCACAAAGCTTTGTTTCAAATTCAGTTAGCTGCTCTTGCAAAACACTAACCTTCTCATCGCCACTAAGAACCACTTCAAGTGCGGTCTCTCCTTTCATCTCTCCAACATTTTGCGAGAAATAGGCCATTCTCAACTTATCAGAAAAACTAATCTGTCCTTCATAGTTCTTATCTTCGCCAATGATCAAACGAAAGAGGGTGGTCTTCCCTGTACCATTAGGACCCACTAGGCCTACCTTCTCTCCGGGGTAAATTTGAAAATTTACTTTGGAGTAGAGGGTTTCTCCACCTTGTACTTTTGAGATATTGCTGACGTTAAGCATGAGGGCCTACCTTATATTTTAAAAAGAAACGAAATTATAAAATATCCTTGATATCTTTTGGGCCAAAAGAATCTAGGATGTGTAATTTGAAGAGATTGGATAATTCTTCGCAGACTTTAATACCACGCACACTATTGCCGCGTTTATCTAAGCGCGGACTGTAAATAGAAATCGCCATCATCCCTGGTATTATCATCAGAATTCCTCCCGAGATACCACTCTTTGCAGGAACGCCCACATCAAAAACCCATTCTCCAGAGTAATTATACATACCACAGGTCAGAAGGATACTGAGAACATGACGTAGATTAACGCGCTCAATACACTGATCACCAGTCTTGGGGTTCACTCCCCCATTGGCAAGAGTCGCCCCCATTAGGGCGAGATCAGTAGAGTTAACCAGTAAAGAGCATTGGTTAAAGTAAAGATCCAAGTCTGACTTGAAGTCTTTAGTCATCAAATTAAAGTGGCGCAGTAAATGAGCAATGGCCCAGTTTTTATGGCCATTATTCTTTTCAGACTCATAAACCGCTTGATCAATCTCTAACTTTCTTCCGGCAAAGGAAGAGAAGTAATCAATGAGTACCTCTTGCTTACTCTTTTCACGAGTTCCATTGATAAGACCAGTCGTTACAATGGCACCAGAGTTCACCATTGGGTTGAAGGGACGAGATAAGTCATCCATTTTAATAATCGAATCGTAGTCTTCGCCTGTGGGCTCCATTCCAACCTTTTCTTCAACAAAGGAGCTCCCATGCTGCTCTAGCGCAAGGCCATAAGAAAAAGGCTTGGAAATAGATTGAATAGAGAAGAGGGCCTCACAGTCCCCAACATTAATCGTTTGGCCATCAACCATGGTCACACTAATGGAAAAAAGGTCCGGATCGACCATCCCAAGAGCAGGAAAGGAGTTCGATACCTTTCCCGAGAGGTCATTCTTATATTTGTCATATAAATAATTAATAGTTTCTTCGATTTTCATCATCTATCTGGCCTTTTCTTGTTAGAGCGCCGCACAGTATAAGGTAAAATAACAGACTATGAAATACCTAATTTTATGCTTTTTCCTCCTTTCCTGTAGCTCCAAAAGCTTTAGAGACGCTTCGCGAGAGAGTGCTCATATAGCGCCTAAAGCATCGACATTAAAAGAAGATATTTTCCAGATCTACTATGCCCGCGCCTTTGCTTGGCGAGGCTACTTTGGCGTCCATCCCTGGGTGGCCTGGAAGGAGGAAAAAGACAAACACTACACCGTTTCCCAAGTGACCGCTTGGAACTTGCGCCACTCTAACTCCACCATCAGCACGCGCCATGATATTCCCGACCGCCTCTGGTTCGATTCACAACCCACCCTATTATTTGAAGCGCGAGGCGCCCAGGCCAGATCTATCATTAAAAGAGTAAAAGAGTTAATTAAGCAATACCCCATGCAAGATCGTTATCAAATCTACCCTGGGCCCAACTCCAACACTTTTGTGTCCTATTTAATTCGCAACACCCCTGAAATCAAAGTCGTTCTTCCCTCCCATGCCGTAGGGAAAGACTTCTATGTAAAACCCTTTAGTCTGACGGCCTCTCCCTCAAACACGGGTTTTCAATTTTCTCTCTATGGAATGTTTGGACTCACCTTAGGACTAGAAGAAGGGGCGGAAGTGAACCTTCTTGGACTTAACTTTGGAATCGACGTCTATCCTCCGGCCATAAAAATGCCCATTCTAGGAAGGCTTGGATTTCCCGATCGTCCTTTAACTGGAAAACTCTAGGCGAATGAGTATAATGTCCTAATGAATAAAGAAAATATCCTGAGCTACTTAAAAGACCAACTTCAAACTGAGTTCGACAAGGCCAAAGAGGCCTATGAAACTTCGCGTGCCCATGCCACCAATGGTGAGCTGAAATCGGAAGGAAAATACGATACCCGCTCCATTGAAGCCGGCTATCTCGCAGGCGCTCAAAAAAAGAGAGTGGATGAACTTGAAAGTGAAATTAAACTTCTCGATGAAATCGATCTCAAACTCCCCAGTAACACGGTAAGTGTGGGAAGCCTCGTTGAAATAGAATTTAATAATATGACCCGCCACTACTTTATCAGTTCGACTTCCGGGGGAACCATGATGAAAACAGATGAGGGCGTTGTTCTTGTCATTAGCGCCTTCTCCCCTATAGGTGTAGAGGTCATCGGTCTCAGTTCAGGTGATTCCTTTGAAGTGGAAATTCAAGGTGACACCAGAGAGTATACGGTCAGATCGATTCAGTAGAATCCAACCTCTTATCTCTATCTCTATCTCTATCTCTATAAAGATGAAGCAGGTAATTCACTAAGGCCAAAGGCCCAACACTAAGAAAAGCTCCCAGCCCAAGCCCTCCACCCATTCCTTTAATGTACGGACCGACATTATAAAAGAAGAGATAAAACAACAGGCAAGAAAAAGGGAGAAAAAAGCGAGACAAGCGATCCACCCCCGACATCCCAATGAAACTTCCTCCAAAAAAGAGAATGTCGGAATTCATAGGCCAGTGATAAGGAATCAACTTCATCACCAAAACAAAGACTAAGCTTACAAAGGAAGAGGAGCGAATCGGTCCCCAATGTCTCAGAGAAGAAAGAGCAAAAGTGACTCGTGCCCCAAAGAGAATAATGAGAAAAGGTAGCAAACCTTCCATCAGAGAAATCCTTTATTCAAAAGATAGAATATAGCAACAGAAGTAAAGGCCACGGTCCCCAGTTTGCCACCTATACCTTTAAAATAGCAATCTAGAGATATATAAGTAATTCCCCCAATTAGCGCTACCGAAAATAACTCTCCAAAAGATTTAATCATGGTGGCCGAGCACATACCCGCAAAAGATCCACTATAGATAGCAGCTGGGCACGAGTTGACGATAGGATATTTCTTACTGGTAACAAAACTCCCAAGAAGACCAACAAGGCACGATGAGACAACAGCAGAGAGGGAAAACCATTCGTGGCCCCAAAAACAGAGCATACACCCCGCGACAAAAGCAATAATGACGATACATTTATTTTTCATCGAAGATTATATCTACAGACTTCACAGAAGGTCTTTCTAGATGATTCCAATCCTTTTCAGGAATAACAGATATTCCACCTTTTAGAATACCAATTAGCTTTAAAGTAGTTTTAACATCCCCTTCTTTTGGTCTTGTTAAACCTCTCGTAAATTTTTGCTCAATCCAGAACCTTGGATATTGCGCTTGAGAAAAGCTGAGGAAGAGGGTTGTAAAATCATTAAAGCGTGGATCGCTGCTGTCCATAATGATGGGCACCACTTGGAAGTTTTTGGACCAATAAATATTTTCCTTTAGGAGGTAGCGTCTTAAGTTTGTGAGCGTAATTTGATCAATGGGATTATCTGCATGCACAACAACAACCCACTTTTTCAATTCTTCTTTCTTGCTAATGGCCTTCTCTTTAGCAACATCAGAATCCTTAGCAACGGCAACAGGAGTTACTACAACGAAACTAATGAGCAGTAATAGGCTCTTGAAAAAGAAAGTCCTTAAAAACTTAATACTGTCCCCCACTCTAAACTTGTGAAGTCACGCTTTTCTCCATTTAAATGAGAATGCTTCCCCACATACTGCGACTGAGTCACCCCAAAGGATATCCTCCAATATGGCCAAGGTAAGTAGTTATATCCCAAAGTGAACTCGTAGAGTTCTACAGGGTCAACTATCGCTGATGTTGCGCTATTTCTGTCGTGATCAACTTTATACAATCCGATTGTGTCATGTAAGTAGTCAACTCTTCCATAGAGAACATGTCGGTTATGGACTAAGTGATACCAAGGTTCAAAATAGAATGACATGGGATTACTATCCTGCCCGTAGACTCCGGGTCTCAGGTCAGTAAAAAAGAATTCTGATCTCATTCCAAAGGCGCCTAGTTCAACCTTAGCATCGAATCCGAAAGTATAGTATCGATCGTGAGCGGCCCTCTGTCCTGTCTGCATACTGGTTCCTACTTTGAGCTGTCCATTCTCAGAGCGATACCCCAGTCTATAACCATTCACAATGCGGCTCGCTCCCACATTACTGGACCCAGCATAGAGGGAGCTTTCAATAAAACCCCGTTGCAGGTTGTAATTATAATTTACGGAAACCCCCATAACGTGATCATCAAAGAAAATAAAATCTCCACTATTTTCTCTTAGGGCCAAGGGTTTTTCATTTTGCCAACGTAGGAAATCAAAATGTTCCCTATTGCTCACTCCGAAGGGAGTAATCAGGGCTCCCATACTAAAGGAGAGGTCATCACTAGCATCATAAGTTAAAATAACATCTTCCGGATCAACCTGTGTTTCGACATCCTGGAAAGAACGAAAGGGAGCGTGGTTATTTATAATCTGTACTTCTTGCTCAAATTCAATATGAGTAAAAAAGGAAAGAGAGGGATTAACTTGCCCTCTAATCATGAGACCGAACTCAACTTCATCAAAGTTATATTGATTTTTACTATGTGGAAGATTCCAGCTGGTACCCGTAAGATTGAAATAGCCACCAATATTTAAGTGTTGAGCTTCAAAGGAGGAGACATTTCCAGAGTTGTGATCTTCTAGCAAAAGCTTCTGTTCTAGTTTTTCAACTTTTAACTTTAAGGCCTCAAGATCATTTTTTTCTTGTGCACCAAAGGCCATCGTCGATAAAAAACTGGCCGTGCTTGCAATAGTGATTAAGAAATTCCTTTTCATTCCAATATTCTAAAGTGCACAAAGGAGGTTGCAAAGGGAATTCCTCTTGAATTTGCGATAAATTTATTGAATTTCTATACTTTGGTAGCACCATAGAATTCAAGCCTAAAGGTTACGGGGTATAGGCAGTCTAAGCGCAAATCCACTTCATTGCGCTGACATAGAGTATGGGCAATGGCCAACCCCATTCCTGTTCCCTTATCCTTTGAAGAAAAGAAAGGCTCAAAAATCTTAGAGGCCAAATGCTTTTCGATGGGTGCTCCATCATTGCGAATGAGCATATAGAGCTGCTCTTTCTCAAAGACAACTCGAAGCGAGATATTACCCGAATCTGCTCCCGATTGCGTAATTCCTTCGACCGCATTGGTAAAGATATTCATTAAGGCCTGATCAATATCTGACTTATTTATTTTAACTTGTATATCAGGGTTAGAAAGAGAAAAGTCGATACGAATACCTTTTGAACGTAGTTTCTGCGCGTGTAACTCTAAGAGAGTAACAATAAGATCCTTAACGAGAACAAATTCTTTTTCTGTTCTGTCTCCACTATCTCCAAAACTTTGCATAACATAGATAATGGAACTTACCCTCTCAATCATTCGGTTAAGGCGATCTAATAAAATCTCTACAGGCTCACTATAATTCCCCTCTCTCAGGAGAACTTTACTAAGGCGACTTACCGATCCCTTTATAATCATAAGAGGGTTATTGATTTCATGGGCAATACTACCAGACATCTCACCTAGGGAGGCCATTTTACTATTGTGAAAGAGATGTTTTGATTTCTCGGTTAGCTCTTCCACCTTCATTTCGGCCGTACCATCTTTCAGGATGATTAGGATGATATTCTTGTGTAAAATTTTATCGTAGTAATCAACAAAAGTTCCCTGTACATTTACCAGCACACCGGTACTGGTTTGACAGCGTAAGGGTATATTGAAGAGTTTCTTTCCATTTTGATAGTACTTCAGTTCCAAATCTTCAAAATCTTCTTTCCTCTCAAAGAGAAAAGATAACTTCTTATTCTCTAACTCAAATGACTCCCACCCCACAAGCTCACGTATCTCTTTAGAGCACTTGGTAATCGTAAAATCAGGACGACAAACGATAAAAGTCTCTTTAATAATATTGAGATAGTCATCACATTGATCTTTTAGCAAAAGGAAGTTTTCATTTTGCTGGTCAATCTTCTTTTTCAAGGAATACATTGAGCGATGATTTAAGAACATTTTAGTTCGAGGCAGACCTTTGATGGTCTCATCAAAGTAGATATTCATCATGTCCGCTTCTAACTTAAAATAAACCAGTTTTCTTAAAATAAGAAAGAAGGCGAATGTAATAATAGAGATCGTAAAGATTCTCAATAACTTTAACTTTACGACTTCAAAGCTTTTCGTTTCTTGATTATTGGCCAAAGTTTCTTGAGATAATTCCTTAAATGAATAGAGGAAAGATTCTAGATTTCTAAAATCGATATGCTCTTTATCAATAACATTCAAAATCTCTGAAATAGTAGAGACTTCCTTTTCCCACCTTCTCTTAAGTAACTTGATTCGTGGGTACTTTTCTTTCTCCGCTAGAGACTTTAAAAGGTAATCAATTTCTATTCTTAAGTTCTTGATCTCTTCTAAATTTAGGTTTTCTCTATTCTTATCACCGAGATAGAAATGATTCTTTATTCTAATCTCAAATTTTTCGATATCATTGAGAGTTCTCAAAATAACCGACTGATCATTAAGAGCAAAACTCATCGCTTTCTCTAAATTACTGCCGTAATAAAATGAGAGGAGCGCTCCTGTAATAATAAGACAAATGGACAGCCATAAATTATAGTCCAACTGTCTAACAATTAATTTCAACTTATTAAAAAAGGGCATATATTCTGATCGGTAAAATTCATTTAAATATGTAATATAATTAAATTTATTTTACTCTATAATGAAGCGCTACGACCATACTTGGCTTCTTGTGATCGGGAACTTTTCCTACAAAGCTGACTTTTGATAGAGCGTCACTATTTTCACTATCTCGATAGACTTCGATCTTATCTCCTAGCTTCACTTCACTGAGAAAATTGATATGGTACTCTGAGATAAGCTTGGAATCGTGGTGTTTGTAATCGACAGAGTCCAAAATCCATTGGGTATATTTGGTATTATTCACATGACCATTAAGGTCTAGGTCTGAATTGCGTGTAGTAAACTCTGTTACCTGACTAAGTTGCTCTGAAAATTTCACTTTACTTGCGAAGTAGTCTAGACAGCCCTGCGTTCGAGGAGTGATCGTTAGGTCCTCCAGGGGAAGCTCACAAGGTCGTCGACTTTTCACATTGAGAGTCACCCAGGTGGTTGTCGCCGAGCCAATAAGCTCTCCTTCATGATAAATCTCGAAGTCACGGTAAGCATAGAATGAATCCGGCATGCGAGACCAAGTTTTCACCGTAATTAGTGAAAAAAGAGCAGGCCACTTCTGCATTTTAATGCTTTTACGAATCAAGGCCCAGAAGACCCCTTTGGATAACATCTCTTCAGTACCAAAACCCGCATCTTTACTATGAAAACTTGCGATATCTTGCAAAATCCCCACAAGGCCGAGTAAACCTAATCTCTTATGAGAATTTGAAGTGAATGTATCGACAATATAATCTTTAGAGTAAATGGCCTCCATTATTCCTCACCGTACTCAGTATCTCTTTGACCACAATGGGGCATTTCAGGGGCATAGGGATTATGAACGCGAAGCTTATCTTCACTATTTTGAACCCACTTCTTTTTAACCATAGGACAAGAGTAAGCATTATACCTCTTACCTGGATTATACTGCTCTAATAATTTGATAAGCCCAAGACTTGCTTTGTGATAGGCGACATTATTCTCTTCTCTCTCTTGAGCACTTTTAATTTTAGAGAGCTCTGATCGAGTTTCTTTCAATAATTTACTCAATTCTTTATTCTTAATTTGAGCAATGGCCAGCTCTAGTCTCTTAGCATCTTCTTCAACCAAAGATCCCTTATAGTCGAAGAAATTCTTATGAAGAGACTCATTAATCTCTAGAACATGAAGAACAGACTTCTGATCTTCTCCCTTAAGGTCTGTTCGTCCTTGTGCGGTAATAACAAAAAGAAAGAGAAGTGAAAGAGTGATTAGTTTCATAAAGGTCCTCAAATATTATTATTAAATTTAATTCTCAAGCTATTGCTCACTACAGAAATACTACTCATCCCCATGGCAATACTGGCCAAAACAGGCGGCATCATTGGTCCATTAAAGAGGACAAGAATTCCGGCCGCAACTGGAATGAGGAGGGTATTGTATATAAGGGAGAGAAAAAGATTCTGCTTAATAATCCCCATCGTTTTGTAGCTTAGGTCCATAAAGGCGAGAAATTTTCTCAGGTCACCTTTTACTAGGGTTACATCTGAAGCATTAATCGCAACATCAGTTCCTGTGCCCATGGCGATACTCAAATTAGCTTTGGCCAAGGCCGGAGCATCATTAATTCCGTCTCCAATCATAGCGACCCTATGTCCCTCTTTCTGTAAAGATTCAACCTTGGCAGATTTATCCATGGGCATGCAATGGGCGTAGTATTCATCTATTCCCACTTCGGCACACACCTGATTGGCAACCCTTTCATTATCACCCGTCATCAGAATGGTTTTGATCCCCTTTTCTTTTATCGCACTAAGAACGGCCTTTACTTCCTCTTTGACTTCATCTCCGATAATCAAAGTTCCTATATGCTGAGAGTCCTGAGCAATGAAAACTTCAGTTCCAACCTTTGTTGAATTTAATGATTCATCCAAAGAAACACTTCTCTCTTGAAGAAACTCCGAATTTCCTACCAGAATCGCAGTACCTTCAACCTCACCTTCGATTCCTCTTCCTTTTACGACTTGAAAGGAGTCAGGGTCGACAAGCTCAACCCCTCTATCTTTGGCATACTGATTAATGGCCTTGGAAATGATATGCTCCGAATACTGTTCTAATGCGGCCACAACTTTGAGCACGGCCAACTCTCCAGTAGCATTGAATTTAAAATCAATTACTGACGGTTTCCCTTGAGTTAACGTTCCCGTCTTATCAAAAATAATAGCATCGATATCCACCGCCTTTTCTAAAACGGCACCACCACTGATTAAAATACCATTTAGCGATGCCTTGCCCGTGGCCACGACAACAGCAGTAGGGGTGGCCAGCCCAAGAGCACAAGGACAAGCAATAACCATAACAGCAATAAAGTTAGAGATGGCATTACCCCAAGCAGGCGCTGGCCCAAAGAAGAACCAAAGCACAAAAGTCAAAATACCAATTCCCACTACAACGGGAGTAAAAATGGAGCTCACCTTATCGGCATAGAGCTGAATTTCTGGTTTTGAATTCTGTGCCTCTTCAACAAACTTAATAATACTAGAGAGGAAAGTATCCGGTCCTACCTTTTGGGCCTTATACTCGATAACCCCTTCTCCATTTATCGTTCCGGAAAAGAGCTTATCCCCAACCTTTTTAGCGACAGGAATGGGTTCACCGGTTAGCATGGACTCGTCAACCGACGACTCCCCTTTTACGACCTTTCCATCAACCGGAATTTTCTCTCCCGGCTTTACAATCAAGACATCACCAATTTCTACATCTTGTACACGTACTTCAACAACCTCGGCCTCTTTCCTAATATAGGCAAACTTAGAAGAGAGCTGAAAAAGAGAATTTAGGGCCTTCTTCGTTTTCTTCTTGGCCTTTGCTTCAAAGAAGTTACCTAAGTAAACAAAGGAAATAATGAATCCGACCGCTTCAAAATACACTTTCTGTGTCATTCCTATTTCAAGCGAGACATCATTGAAAATCGTAATAAATAAGCTATAGATAAATGCACTTGAAGTCCCAAGTCCGATTAGAGTATTCATATTGGATCTTCCCGTGCGAAAGAATTCCATCATACTCTTTTGAAACTTAAATCCAATCCACAGCCACACAGGAGCGGCAAGGATCATCTGTATAAACCAATTTGTTTTGGGCGACGGCCAGCCCTTTCCTGGGCCCATGGCCAAGAAGAAAATAATCAGAGACAGGGAAAAGCTTACAAGGAACTTGGTGATTCCATGCCCCTCTTCTTTTTCAACTTTCTCCGTCGAATAAGTAAAACCTAATTCGATAATTTTCTTTTGGATTTCTTGATCTAGACCAGCTGTGCTGTCCTCTTCGATTTTGAAGGCGCCAGTTTCCATGGCATAGTTCACACTGGCCGACTCAACACCTTTTAGACGAGAAACTTCTTTCTCGATGCTCGCTGCACAACTAGCACAACTCATTCCTTGAATATGATAACGAATTTCTTTCATTGAAGGCCCTCTTCACTTTTAGCAAAAAGTTATAATTTAGGGATTTCGAAGTCAATTCTTATCGAGCTAAGTAGTGATCAATATGTAGGACAAACTGCTTAATCTCATCATTAATGCGGCGAAAAACCTTAAGCTGATCTTCTAACTCTAAATCCCTCGCTAGATAGTCAGGACTATCAAGTCCAACATGGATATTCTTCTCCCCTCTTAGTTCAGGAAGTGACTCATCGGCCAATGAAGAAAGCTCAAAGACAATATCGAATTTATCCACAGTTAGTGAATCGAAAGTACAAAGGTCCATAGGAATCTGAAGGCCATTTTCCTCTAACACTAAATATAGAGGAGTCCCTGGTCCAGCTTCACTGGGCCAATTGGCGACGATAAAATATTCGTATTTATCACCAAGAAGTTCCTGTGCCCAGGCATAGGCCATTTGAGCACGACTCGGACAATGGGGACAAATAAAAGCTATTTTCTTTTTCATCATAATTTTTAAGCGAGAACAAGTAATTCGCTTTAATTAGATTGTGCCTGAAAACCCCATTTAGTCCTACGAGAATTCCTTAGACATCTCTACCGATCTCTTATACGCGGCCCCTAAGGCCTGACTAACAAGATCTGCTAATCCCTGATTCCTTAAGACTTCAACTGCTTCTATGGTAACTCCTTTCTTTGAAGTCACTTGATCAACCAGCTGAGAAAGGGTTGTATCTCCTCTATTTTCCATAAGTTCCACCGAACCTCTAATAAGTTGAATCGAGAGATCTGTGGCCTCACTTCCCTCTAAGCCCCAACCCTTCAATTGATCTGCAAGAACTTCTGCTAAATAAAAGATATAGGCCGGTCCCGAACCTGAAATGGTTGTAACCTTGTCAAACTGCTCCTCATCTTTCATCACAAAAATCTTAGAGCAGGCATCAAAAACCTTAACGACAAATTCAGATTGAGATGCTCTCTCTTTTTGAGCTACTAAAGAATGAAGAAGTAAGCTAATTCCTTCACCATGACGAATGGGAGTATTGGGCATGACCCTAGTGATTGCCTTTGTTCCCAGATGTTTTTCAATTGACTCCATAGAGACAGCGGCCATCATGGAGATGATATACTTCTCGCTAAGATTAGGAAGAGACTCTTTCAAATTTTGAGCGAGGTCAGCAAATTGCTGCGGCTTGCAGCCAATCAAGAGGTAGTCACATTGCGCTAAAGCACTTAGCTCCTTCACGGCCGTGCCCTTGACCTTCTTGGCCAATTCATCGGCACGAGTAAAGCTAGGGGTATAAGTTATGAATTTCTCCTCAGGGAAAACTTCATGGATACCTGTAACAATTGCACTGGCCATATTGCCGCAACCGATAACACCTACTGACTTTGCCATCTGTCTACCTCTATCACTGTCTTTGTTATTTTTTATTTTAACTTTTCTAAGTTTACTTTCTAATATGTCCATCTCCAACAACAACATAGCGAGAAGTTGTCATTTGTTCGGCCCCCATAGGTCCGTAAGCGTGGATTTTAGTGGTTGAAATACCAAGTTCAGCACCTAGGCCAAGTTGGCCACCATCATTAAAACGAGTTGAGGCATTAACCATAACACAACTGGCATCTACAGAGGATAAGAATTGATTACAAACCGCTTCATCTTGAGAGACAACGCATTCAGAATGATGGCTACCAAACTGAGCAATATGTTCAATGGCCCCTTCAACATGATCAACCATTCGAATCGAAATAATATTATCCAAGTACTCTGTGGCCCAGTCTGTTTCATTGGCCACTTTAAGTTTAGGAAAATCCTTCGCCACTGAGGCATCAATGCGAATCTCTGTTCCTCTATCTTCTAATGCACTCACTACTTTAGGAAATAGAGTATCTTTTAAAGAATTGTGAACAATCAAAGTTTCAATGGCATTACAAACTCCTGTTCTTTGAGTTTTTGCATTAACCACCAAGTCAATGGCCTTATTAAAATCGGCCTTTTCATCCAAGTACATATGACACAGACCTTGATAGTGAGCGATAACCGGCATCTTAGCGTGTTCACTCACATACTCAATTAGACGATGCCCTCCACGTGGAATTACCACATCAATATATTCTTCCATGGAGAGAAGTTCGTTCACTACACTGCGGTCATCAGAAGCGAGAACTTGCACACTCTCACGAGGGATATAATCTGAAATGACATCTTGAATAAGTTGTCCCAATACTTCATTGGAGTACTTAGCCTCTTTACCACCTTTGAGAACAATGGCATTGGAAGATTTAATAGCTAGGGCCGCGCAGTCGACAACCACATTGGGACGACTTTCGAAAATCATCAAAATAACCCCAAGAGGAATCCTTTGGCGCTTGATAGTAAGACCTGCATCATTAACAAATTCATTGTAAAAGGTATTCACAACTTCCGGCTGTTCGGCAATTGCGCGAACACCATCTACCATTGCCTTAATGCGGTCTTCATCTAATTTGAGACGATCCTTCATCGCGCTATTAAGTCCCACTTCATCGGCATAGTTTAAGTCTTTGCCATTGGCCTCGATGATAAGAGATTTATTGTCCCATAACTTATCAGCCATTTTAGTCAGGACTGTTTTTCTTTTGTCTGCGTTTAAAGATACAATATTTCTCGCAGCGACTTTTGCATTTGCTGCCAATTCTTTTACTAATCCACTCATGCTTTTACCTCCTCACTAACCACTAGGTTAATGGTATGAACGACTTCGTTCTTTTGTTTATGTCCTAAAATATCTTCAATATCATCACTGTGTTTTCTTTTAATTAACTCAATCTCATTGGCATCATATTCAGTTATTCCCGAAGCAAAGGGTTCTCCATCAAAGCAAATATCAATACTATCGCCTTTAAAGAAACTCCCCTCTGTCGTCACCACACCTTTCGCAAAGAGAGACTTTCCATCGAGTAACGCCTCATAAGCTCCCTTATCTACTTCAATGGCACAATTATGCTTCTTCATGGAAAGCAGCCATGACTTTCTATGCTCAGGATCATAATTATCCATCGGTTCAAAGAGGGTTCCAATCGACTTCGTCAAAGGGTCGATAATAATGCGTTCATTATCTTTAGAAGAAATGACCGCACTAATTCCCATTTGAGTAACCTTGGTTACCGCATAGACTTTAGATTCCATTCCTCCACGACCAACGGCCGTCTTTGCTTTCATATCCACGTGATCAATATTGTCACCGTAAGAAACCTTTGCGATGAGCTTTGCTCCTTCTATCGTTGGATCACGGTCGTAGAGCCCTTGAGCGCTCGTTATCACAAGTAAAAGGTCAGCATTAGACATTTGTGCGGCCTGAGCTGCCAAGTGATCATTATCTCCTACCGTATTTTCTGAATAAGAGATCGAATCATTCTCATTGAGAATAGGAATCACCTTATTCATCAGTAAGATATCTAAAGTCCTTTTCACATGGAGAAAGCGTTTACGATTTCTAAAATCATCATGGGTTAAGAGAATCTGAGAGCAAACATGCTGATTCTCTTCAAATAAACGCGAGTAGATATTAAGAAGCTTGGGTTGCCCAATAGAGCTCGCCGATTGTTGAAGATCAATCCTTCCTTTCTTGGGCACATGCTTTTTAAGAAAATGCTTACCTATGCTCACGGCACCCGAACTCACCAAAACCACTTCGATTCCCGCCTCCGTCAACTCACAAATATCTTCAACGATGGCCCTCATTTTTCGACTGTCCATCTTGCCATTCTTCTTGGTAATGACATTGCTTCCAACTTTAACGACGACACGTTTTACATTTTTCAATTCATTTCTTAATTGCATACTTTATCCAGAGAGGGGATTCGGGTTTTTGAAGTTGTCTTCTTTATAACGTACTAAGCGACCGAGTGTTCGAAACAATTCCCTCAATTAGGTAAAAGCGAACTCTGCATAGCGGAACGACTCGGTTAATCTTACGTAACTAGCTAAAAGTACGATTCCAAGCGCTGTTAATAAGCTGGCACCTCTATGTAATAAGGAGAGGGGGTGACGATTAAAACGTTAAATATTTATATGATGGACCTATGAAAACTTTAAGCTTAGCTCTTACGCTCCTTCTTACCCTCTCCTCTACCCTCTCTGGAGTCGAGGCCGCTCACGTTAGCTACAAGGCAGAACTCAAAATTCCAGCTTATCAAATAAGTAATTTCTCAACCGATGGATGCTCGGCCTATCCCGATGGAAATCCACTTACTGAAGTTAATGAATGGGTACACTGCTGTATCGCTCATGATATGCGCTACTGGATAGGAGGAACGGCAGAAGAAAAGCAAATAGCCGATGAGAACTTACGCCAATGCATTGCCGCTGAAACCACAGAGAATCATGGAAAGGTCATGGAACTAGGGGTCGCGATCGGTGGTACGCCCTATCTTGAAACCAGTTGGCGCTGGGGCTATGGTTGGAATAGGGTCTTACCCTTCGGAACTCTTTCTGAAGATTTGAAAAAACAGGCCTTCAATAGATTTGATTCTATTCTTTACACCCTCGCCGAAGAGCGAAAAAACGGTAATATCAACTATCGCCAAACTTACTACCTCATCGTCAAATACCAAGAGCTCAGAGAAGAATTGTATTCTAAGTTTTACTCAGATGATGGATACGATGCGGCCGTAGAGACCTACAAAGAAGATCGCAATTTACAGCTTATACTCGATATGAGTTATTAATCATAAGCTGATCAACTAGAGTTGCTTCACGTTTCTTAAGCGATCTTTACAGCTTTGCGTACAGCAACCCAGTTCTGCACCTAAGTGCTTATTGAACTCAAGTCGATTGCGAGTACTGGCCGAACAATGACGATTTGAGCCCCATGACTGACCTGTTCCCCAATCTCTAAAACCATTCTGATTATAAAGAATTAGAGCACACCTTGCATTTTGGTACTGAACCTCAGGGTCTCGATAGAGAGAGCTCACTTTTCTTTCAACGCCATTTCCATCTCTAACAATGGCCTTTGGGTAGTCATAACAGATACCGTTTTTCTTCAAAGTTACAGTTTTTCCACCAGTGAATGCCCTCGTTCCTTTGGCCTGGTTATGCATAGGATGAATCCCCCACGGACCACGGCCTCCCATTCCTATATTATCTCTTCCGAAAACAGATTCAGAGTTAGAGATACAAAGGAATTGATGAAGAACATCATCGGCACTAGAGATATTAATACCATTAAAGCTCTGTTGCTTCACATCCACATTGCACACTCCTGCCTTATGGAGAGCACGAGCAAGTTTTTTTACACTTTGAACCGCTTCTGAACTGGCCGGAAGGCGATTGAATTGATCGACTTGGTAGTAGACCTTCTCAAGTTTTTCAGACTCACTACATTCAATAATTTTGCCAGCAATGGCCTTGAAAGCATCAGTGGCCAATTGAGTTGTAAACTCTAAGTCTTTGTCAAAGAATTTCACTCCCTTATCCTCAAGTTTTCTTCTCACCATATATTCTTCTAGCGGGCTGACGCTTTTTCCAATCACGCGATCGCTCTCTTTTACGTAGCAATAGAAATCTGAAGTGGCCGCTTTTTGCTGAATGACACAATAGTCGCCTCCTCTACCGGTCTTGGCGTATGAGGAAAGAAGAAGGAATGTGCAAACGATAGAGATGATGACTTTCATCCCCCTATTTTACTCTGAATCCTAGAGATTCCTAAGTCAGGCAAAAAGGTACAAAAAAGGCGAGGAACTCAGTCCTCGCCCTATTTAAGAATCAATTATTTCATTAACTTAGAAGGTATGAGTATAACCTAAGTAGTATCTTCTTCTTAAAGGAGAGAAGGATGACTGCTGTTGACTTAGGTACCCAAAACGAACAGGGTTAAAGTTTGAGTTTGGCTTTGGACGAGAGTTGGCCAAGTTCTTAACTGTAAAAGTCAATTTTCCACCCCATTTCCATGTGTGAGAGTAGTTGAAGTCAAGTTCATGGTAACTTGGGATTTCAATCTCGTTACGTGAATATTGATTTTGGCGATCACGAGAAACGGTAAGAACAGAGAGCCTCATATAATGAGTTTGGTTATAAAGGGCCAAGTAGGTTCTGTTCTTCCAACTCTTTTGGTATTTAAACTCTTTTTCAAAATTAAAACGCTGATCTGTTCTTTTGAAAATATACATAAGGTTTGAGCCAAACTTGATATCGTAATCTGCAAAAGCTTTGAACTTCATATCCAATTGAGCGTCAACACCTCGAAGTGTTCTCTTCCCAAGATTGATCACATTGGGAATTCTCATTGAAGTTAGGTTACCACTTCCATCACGTGTGGCCGTTACCCCTACTCCCTCAAGAACTCCTGCACCATAGTTATTTTCGATATTGGTGTAGTCATCCGCATCCAGACTGGTAATGACATTCTCCCCTTCATAGTTCCACTGATCAATGAGGAAAGTTACGTTTTTAAAAGGCTGAATCACAGTACCAAAGTTATAAGTAAGGGCTTCTTCTGCTTCGAGGTCAGGTTTATTGTATTCAGTTACCGTATAGTAATCGAAAGAGCTATTGGTTCCATCGGTAAAGCCAACAAGACCTGTATTTTCTTTTGCATAAACATCGGTAATCCCTGGTGCTCTAAAACCTGTTCCTACAGAAGAGCGTAGAAGAAGAAAATCCCAAGGACGGTATGAAACACCAAGCTTAGGATTAAAAGTGTTACCTACATCTGAATAGTGATCAAAGCGCGAGGCCATAGAAACTTCCACCTTCTCATGAGGTGTAATACTTAATTCAGCAAAGGCCGATTCAATCTCACGACTTCCTGAAAAGTTCTCTGAAGTTTGGGCCAATGCCGTACCATTAGAGAGAGAAGCATCATTATCAAATTCAAAATCTTCTTTTTGGATCTCTGCTCCGGCGGCCATACTAACGACGCCACCAGCAGAATAAAGAGAGCTTAGGTCAAAGAGGTCACCGGTTACAACTGCTCTGGTCTGAAAAAGAAAGCTATTATTACGATAAACGGGTTTAATCTTGGCCGAACTTACATCGGACTTTGAACCTTGAGCTGCAATGAGGTTGAAGCTTCCGTCTTTTACCATATCTTTAAGAGCATTTTGATTGGCCTCACCACTAACCACGGTTGCCTTATAGTCGGCAACAGAAATTCCCGTTGAAACTTCCCAACTCCAGTCACTTGATCCAAAGTAACCACCTGCGCGACCTTGAAAAGAGTAAGTACTTCTCTCTTTCTCTGTAATATAATCACCAAGCTCATCAACAAATGAGCCATTAACTTCAAGGTTTCCGCTACCATTAAGGTATGAGTTATAAGTAGTTGTCGTTAAATCTCCACCAGCAATGGAAGAATTCGTTCCATCAAGCCACTTCACACTCTGTGGATTAGAAAGAGAAGTCGTTGAGTTTCGGTTAAACAAACCGAGGAAAGATACATCAAAGCTATCAAATTCATATGCTCCAGTAAGAAGAGCACTGATATCGTGGTTCTTAGGACGAGATTGTTGAAAGAAAAGCGGATCTGTCTGACAGGTACCCGAACCATCAGCACATGGAGCTCCAGCTTCGTAGGATCTATTATTTCCTAAATCCACATTAGAAGTTTTCACAGCTCCATAACGATCAGGTTGTGTGTTGTAACTTCCGAGGTCAAACTCATTCACTTCAGCTGTTTTCTCAAACTGAAGCACTCCCATAATATTACCGCGTGCGAAGTTCTTCCCATAAGTTGCAGAATAATTCTGCTGGAAACCGGCAGAAGTCATTTCAGCACGACTCATACTGGTTGTTACCTCTGCCCCATCGAAGTCTTTCTTTGTTTTAAAGTTAATTACCCCACTCATGGCATCAGAACCATAGATGGCCGAACCACTATCCTTAAGCATCTCAACATTACCAATGGCGGCAGTAGGAAGATCTCTAATGGAAGTGTAATAACCACCATCAAGTTTCGGCATTCTTAAACCATTGAGAAGGATAAGAACGTTACCTGCGTGTTGACCACGAAAACGTACGTGACCACCATCACTATAAACTGATTCAAAGGCCGGAGTTTCTCTGAACACATCACCAATTTCAACGGCCCCTCTCTTTGTGAATTCCTCATTAGAGATATTCTCAAGAGGAGCGATCCCCTGAACATCAATTTTCTTAATGTAAGAGCCAGTAACAGAAATCTTCTCGATTCTTTGCTCAGATTCAGCTGCTTGAGCATAAGTGAGAGACGAGGGAATACTTGAGAGTAAAATCACGATGGGAAACATCGAGCGCTTGATAGACATGTGGAATTCCTTAATTTTGAAAATATTGATGACGTGTTATTAAGGTTTAAGTCGGGAGTTGTAAACCCAACATTTCATGGCCAATCTAATCTTAACTATTAGAATTAGTTATTTAGTAAAATTTACCCAATTTCCAATAAAGAACATTTTGACACAAAGAGTAAAATATTTTTCCATTCACATTTCGCACTAAGCCTATTAGAAAATGAAGTCGCACTTCATTAAAGGATTTTCATGGGTCGTCCCAATCAGGATACCATTAAAAAAATACTCAAGGATCATGGCCTCAGGCTTACAAAGGCACGTGAGCAAATCCTTAGTGAATACTTGACCAGTAAAAAGCCACTCTCGATTTTTGACTTCAAAAAGAAGAAAGTATTTAGCACCTGGGACGAATCCTCCATCTATAGAAATATCACCAAATTAGAAGAGGCCGGACTAATCCACTCGGTCCCCTCCTCCAAGGATATAAAGCTCTACGAATTTGCGCCCAAGAAGGGTCACCACCACCACCACCATATTATTTGCATTGAATGCGATGCCGTCGAATGCCTTACTGACTGCAGTATCGATGAACAACTAAAGAAGATGGCCAAAAAAGTAGGCTTTACTATGAAAAGTCATACCCTAGAATTGACCGGTCTTTGCGCCCAATGTTCCTCAAAGAAATAGACTAGCTTCGCGTCAACTCACGTCTCTATTCAAAAATCAATCAGATGCTAACGAAATCTTAAAAAAGCCTAATGGCCGTTTAACACTTGGTTTGAAAGTATGTAGAATGGGTTTTCAAATTTTGAATAACCTATAAAAAGAGAGACTTTGCATGACTGACATTAGTTTTGAAACCGTAAAAGAATTAGACCATAAGTATCGCTATCAGAACTACAATCCTTTTCCCGTTGAGTTTGTAAAAGGAGAAAACGATATTCTCTTTGATGAAAAGGGAAAGAGTTATATTGATAACCTAAGTGGAATTGCGGTTATGTCTCTGGGTCATGGAAATAAAGAGCTGGCCCAACTTGCTTATGATCAAGTGATGAGCATCCAACACACTTCAAACCTCTTCTTCAACCAAGAACAATCTCTTCTGTCTCAAACTATTGTAGAAGCAACCTTTCCCTCCCGCTTGCTTTATTGTTCAACGGGAACAGAGGCCAATGAAGGAGCCTTCAAACTTATGAGGGCCCACGGATATAGCATCTCTCCATCTAAGCAAAAAGTAATCTCTCTAGTGAATAGCTTCCACGGCAGATCCTTTGGTTCCATGGCCCTAACGGGACAAGAAAAAGTTCAAAAAGGTTTCGGGGAAATGCTCTCCGGAGTAATTAATATTGAATTAAATGATATCGATGCCCTTGAGCAGGCCTTTGATGACAACGTTTGCGGGATCATCATGGAAACCCTTCAGGGAGAAGGTGGTCTTTCGGTCGCCTCTCAAGAGTTTGTAACAAAGGCACGTGAACTGGCCACTAAACACAATGCAGTTTTTGCCGTCGATGAAATTCAATCGGGAATTGGACGCACGGGTAAACTCTTTCATTATGAATACTATGGAATCACACCTGATGTGGTTACGATGGCCAAAGGTCTTGGAGGCGGCTTCCCTATTGGAGC